>JBLIIE010000133.1:0-14095 GCA_047634635.1 Granulosicoccus sp.
GCTAACAAGCGAGATAAGTTCGCGGCTTTGTTCAGGCAGACACCGTCCTATTACGGCATGATGCTGGGACATCTTGGTATCGCCGTTTGTTTGATCGGCGTGGCAGTCACAATTTACTTCAGTGAAGAAAAAGACGTTCGGCTTGAAACTGGTCAATCGGTTACCTTGTCAGGCTATGAATTTACGTTGGTTAATATGAAGCAGGTACAAGGTCCTAACTATGTCGCAGATCAGGGCGAAGTCAGGGTTAAGCGAGCGGGTGAAACTGTCATTACCTTGTTCCCAGAAAAGCGTCTGTATAAAGCATCGGGCAGCGTAATGACGGAGGCTGATATTGATGCCGGTCTGTTCCGTGACCTTTTCGTCGCGCTTGGCGAGCCCGTGGGTGAAGACGCCTGGGCTGTGCGAGTGCACTACAAGCCCTTTGTGCGTTGGATCTGGTTTGGCGGCATGTTCATTGCTTTAGGTGGATTCGTGACGGTCTTGGATCGTCGTTATCGAACCGCCCGAAAACGCAGCGCGATACCGGCTCTGGGAGCAACCGCGTGAGCGAAACCAGCGTGACTGTCGTTAATAAGAGTAGCGACAAAAATAGCGACAAGAGTGACTTCAAGAGAATTCGCCGGGTTCTATTGATCCCGCTTGGACTTTTTTTCTTGCTGATTACCATTCTGTCACTGGGTTTTCGATTGGAAGATCCGCACCTGTTGCCCTCGGTGTTGATTGATCGACCTTTCCCAGAATTTGCCTTGTCTGATTTACATGATCCCGAACAGACCATCACCGTGGCGAACCTCAAGGGTGAAGTCGCACTCGTCAATGTTTGGGCAACCTGGTGTCCGAATTGCCTGATTGAACATCCGGAATTTATGCGCATTGCAGCGGATGAAGGTGTGCCGATTTATGGGATCAACTATAACGACGAATCAGGCGCAGCCCGTCGTTGGTTAGAGCGCCATGGTAATCCGTATCGCTTTAACATGTACGATAACGAAGGCAAGCTAGGCATTGATCTGGGTGTGTATGGTGCGCCAGAGACCTTCCTAATTGATCGCGATGGCGTGATTCAATTTAAACATGTCGGCACCGTGACGCCTGAAATCTGGTCGTTAACTCTGAAGCCTTTGATCCAGCAGCTGCGAGAAAAATCTTGATATTACGCTCGAGCCTATTCTGCCTAGCTTTGCTGTTTGCATTGATCTCGTCACCTCCTGTGCTAGCAGCAATTGATGCCTATAGTTTTCCGAATGATGAAATGCGAGATCGATATAACTCGTTGATCGATGAGCTGCGGTGTCCACAATGCCTTAATACTAATTTGGCCGGCTCTGATTCTATGATTTCTAGGGACCTGCGCCGGGAGGTGCATCGTCTGCTACTAGACGGCCAAACCGATGATGAAGTTTTGGACTTTATGTATGAGCGCTATGGAGACTTTATTCTCTATGAGCCCCGCGTGAAGACCAGTACCCTGGTACTGTGGTTTGGTCCTCTGGGATTGTTATTGTTCGTACTCGTCATCGGCTGGCGAGTTTCACATCGGCGGTCTATACCGCAGAATCTTTCCTCTGAAGAACAGGCTCAACTTGATCGGCTGTTCGACTCCGCTAACGAGAAAAAATAATGACCTTTTGGATTTTTGCTTTGGCCATGAGCCTCGCGGCGGTGGCCTTTGTGTTGGTACCGGGTTATCTGTTTCGCCGTCATCAGACATTGGGTGATCGCAAGTCTGCGAACCTATCCATCTTCGAGGAAAGAGTGACTGACTACGATGCGATGCTGGGCAATAACGAAATCGATCAGGGTCAATATGATACTTTTATTCTCGAGTTGAAGCGTAACCTGCTATCAGATGAGGCAAGTTCATCTGCGGCAGGCGGACCTGCGGCAGGCGAACCTGCGGCAGGCGAACCTGCGGCAGGCGATCACAAGATCGGACGCTTACCCTTTGTTTTTGCCTTAATAGTCCCACTGTTCGCGTTTGTTGCTTACTCTGACCTGGGTTTGTCATGGGGCGCCATAAACGATGTTGTTCTCGCAGAATCGCTGCGGGCCGATAGCCCCCATGATCAAGCAGCCATGGGTGAAAACGTCGAGAAGTTGGCGGAGCGACTCAAATCGCAACCAGACAATCATGAAGGCTGGTACATGCTCGGCCGATCCTTTTTAAACCTGGGCCGTTACGATGAGGCCTCAGCGGCCTTTGCGCACCTGCTTAAAACCTTTACAGAAGACCATAGCCTTTATGCTTTCTATGCAGAGGCGCTCTACATGACAGATGAACGTGTCGTGACGCCGCGCGTTGCTGCGGCGATCGAAGACACCCTGGCACTCAATCCACATGACATCACGATGCTAGAAATCAAAGCATTGGGTTTCTATCAGCGCGATGAACTGCGTGAGGCGATCGGCTTGTTTCAACGCGCTTTGGCAGCGGGTGCCGAAGGCGAGCGGGCAGACCTGATTAATCGTGCCATTGTTCGGATCCAAGAAGATCTGGGCGATGCACCCATGATGGCTGAAGAGGCAGCTCAGACGGATCAAACGGATCAATCGGGTCAAACACAGGAGGCAATACTCGCAGCTCTTGCAACACAAGAGCAACCCACCACAGGAGGCCGAACACTCAAAGTCTTGGTCGAGGTCGCCGACTCAGTGTCGATGCCGGCGAGTACCCCCGTTTTTGTTTTTGCCCGTGCGGTATCGGGACCACCTATGCCGTTAGCGGTGCAGCGTATGACCCGAGCTGACTTGCCAACGCTGGTGACGTTAGATGAATCAATGGCGATGATGCCGGGTATGGGGTTGGCTAACTTCGACAGTGTTCAGGTCGTTGCGCGTATTTCTGCCTCTGGTATAGCCAACGCAGGCCCTGATGACTATCAAGCATTGTCTGGGCCTATTGATGTGACGACTGAAACGGACGTCATCAAACTGAATATCGGTAAACAAGTTAAAGATTTCTAAATCCAGCTAAGTTCTATTTGGAATCTGGTCAAGCTCCACTAATTATCTCTTCTATTCATCTCTTCTATATATTATGGCGATTCAGATATGACAGGTCTTCTTTCACCTCTTGGTTTTAAACGTGGTCCAGAAATGAAAAACCGCTTTATGCTGGCGCCCCTAACGAATCAACAAAGCCACGTTGACGGTGTCCTATCTGAAGATGAATTTACCTGGCTCACCAAAAGAGCCGAGGGTGGCTTCGGTTTGACGATGACCTGTGCAGCGCATGTTCAAGCGATTGGCCAAGGCTTTCCCGGTCAGTTAGGTGTGTTTGGTGATCAGCATCTAGAAGGACTGGCGCGGTTGGCAAGCACGATTAAGCAACATGGCAGTATTGCCATTTGTCAGATACACCATGCTGGCATGCGTTCACCCGCAGAGCTGATAGGTGAAGCAGCCGTTTGTCCATCTGCGGATGAAAAGACAGGTGCACGTGCCTTGACCCTAGAAGAGGTGCACACACTGCGTGATGACTTTATTGCGGCAGCGGTTCGTAGCGAACGAGCCGGGTTCGATGGGGTCGAACTGCATGGCGCTCACGGCTACATTATTTGCCAGTTTCTATCTGCGGAGACGAATCACCGCGATGACGAATATGGCGGAAGCGAAGAGAATCGAAATCGGCTGTTGCTTGAGATGATCGATGGTGTTCGTTCTGCCTGCAGCAGAGACTTTATGTTAGGCGTCAGGCTTTCACCTGAGCGGTTTGGTCTTAAATTGGAAGAGACAACGGCATTAGCAGCGCAATTAATGCAGGGTGGCAAGATCGATTTTCTCGATATGTCTCTGTGGGATGTGTTTAAGGAGCCAGAGGAAGAAGCCTATAAAGGGCGCTCACTATTGTCTTACTTTGCTGAGTTGGATCGAGGCGACGTACGTCTCGGTGTGGCGGGCAAGATTCGTACCCCAGAGGAAGCTGAAGCCGCCTTTGGTGCCGGAATCGATTGGATTATGTTGGGGCGCGCCGCAATTTTGCAGCATAACTTCCCCTCGCTATACGCTGCTGACCAGCAATTTAAGCCGGTAGCAACACCTGTCTCACGTCAGCACCTTGCTGCCGAAGGCTTGTCTGAAAGCTTCATTACCTATATGGGTAACTGGCCAGGCTTTGTCGCAGACGAATCGGGCGCGTAGTTGTCTATAAAAAGACCCGCCACTTAGATCAGAACTGTCTTAAAGATTGCGCCAAAATCAGGAAAAATCAAGACCTGACCCTTGCATAGTTTTCTATAACTGGCACAATGAAATGGCGTTTAAGAAATTGAACGCTCCACTCATTGATAGCTAGATAAACGAAAAATAGGAGTAAAACACCAAGCACCTAGGCCTAAACTCAACCACTATTCCTAAGGGTAACTCTATAAGATGGCAAAGAGATCCTATGTAAATGGCTCGACAAACCGACGTAAATCCACCGACGGGAGAAAGAGTAAAAAGCACAAGGAACACCTACAGACCGATCGACATAGCGCGGACATTTACACGCTACCGCTTCAGTCTGCGACTTACGAACCTTCCATGTTAGACACCGCTCGCGACACCGCTTATCGGCCCAAACGTTGCGTGCAACCCCTCGAAGCAAAAACAACCGCTCAAAAACGCTACATCAACGCGATCAAAAACAATTGCTTAACATTTGGTATTGGCCCTGCTGGTACTGGTAAAAGCTATTGTGCTGCTGCGCTTGCAGCGGACGCGCTAGAGGCGGGTAAGGTTGAGCGGATTGTGTTGACCAGACCAGCGGTTGAAGCAGGGGAGAACCTGGGTTTTCTACCGGGTGATCTCAACGAGAAGTTTGCGGTTTATATTGAAGCTTTTCGTGACGCTTTAAACGAACGGCTCGGTGCGGGGGCAGTTGACTACTTTTTGCGCCACGGCAGGATTGTGGCGGCACCGCTCGCTTATATGCGAGGCAAAACCTTTCAGGAAGATAGCTTTGTGGTTCTCGATGAGGCACAGAACACTTCAGTCGCACAGATGAAGATGTTTTTGACTCGCATTGGTGAGGGTTGCAAAGTGGTGGTGAACGGTGATGTTGAGCAAAGTGACATTCGCGGTCCCAATGGTTTGTCTGACGCATTGAATCGGGTGCATGGCTTGCACAATGTGTATGTTCACAGTTTTGAGCGAGAAGACATCGTCCGAAGTGGTCTGGTCCGCGATCTGATGGATCGCTATGAGGTGCCGGCTACCGATTAGTTTGTTTTATCGTCACAGCTAGTGGAAAAAAAGGCCGGTCCCACTTTGGAACCGGCCTTTTTGTTTCAACAGGTTTGTTTCAAAAGCTTTATTCCATTACTTCTATTTCAACACTTCTATTTTAACAACAGCCCCTGCATCAGTTTTCGTCGTCCTTCGGGGATTGCAATGGATTTTCGCTCGACCAGATCCATCGAAATCGCTAAGGCCTCTGAACCGCTCACCATTTGACCCGTATCCACATCAAATAGAACGTGGACGAAGTGCTGCAATTTCTCAGACAAGCTTTTGATACCGGATAACAGTTGATAACGACCTCCCTGGCGTAGATGACTGAAGCGATTCATACGGTATTCTAAAACCGCACCACCGACCACGCCTTTGCCGCGTTCTTCACCTTCGAAACGCGCAAACAGATTCGGCATAGAATCTGAATTACGTCCCATATACATGAACATTTGCATAAAGCCGTCCGCGTCGCATTCATCTGGCTGAATCACACCACGACCGATCACAGCACAGCCACGCGCGATCAATTGATCTGCTGATTCACCTGCGAGGTAGAAGGGAGCCGCTTCAATGCCCCTGGGTTGTGCGTAGTCTGGACAAATAGCCAACTCAACGCCATTGGTACTGTTGTTTGTACTAAAGTCTCCAGACAGATCCATCACATAGGTGGCCAAAACAGCCTCTGTTGCAGAATTGCGCAGCTCAGTGATGACCCGAAGGTGTTCTGCATCTGCCTCAATCACACCAAACATTCCTGTCATCGGCACCGCGATTCGCGCCTCTGCCTGATGGCGCATATGCTGGCTCACAACGTTCCTGCAAAGTTGATTCACGGTGTCTTGCGTAGCAATGCCAGATTCAATCAAACCGTATTGAAGTGTTTGCTGCATTTTATGGGCGAAAAATCGTACGTTCAGATGATCGTTTTCGTCGCACTCCCAGCGATTAACACTGCCGGCGTAAACAGAAAGTAACATATGGCTAACTCTTATGGTTGATTCAGATACCCGCTGTGGGCGATAGCCACACGATAACATTGTTGCGATTCACCGTGTGTGCCGTCTTTTTGTCTTGCGGCATCTTCGCCGCTCACCTGGGTGTTCAGGCTGCAGGAAAACCCCCAAATCGACGCGCCTCCAAACTACTGTTGTCATGATCTTCATCCCGACAATGCTTATGCCTCGTTTCCAGTCGTACAACTACGCTCAACAATTGCCAACCGGCAGGCCTGCCTATGATCCTCTACTGCTACCCAATATCTTGTTGGTGCAGACCTCCGACAAATTCAAGCTGTTGAAACGCGCAAGCCACTGCCGCACATCAAGGATGTTGCCAATCGATTGTGCGCCCCTAAAGCACGACCCTAATCTGAGTCACGCTGCACTATATTTTGGCGCGTTTTGACCGCAGATAAACACCCAAATATACTTTGACTCACGCCCGTTGTAGCCTAAGATCGCTAAAACACAGCACTTCTAAGTGCTGGCTAACTTGTATCGATAATGGTGCTGAAATTTTTCAGCCTCCCTCTCTAGCAAGTCAACAAAAACAACAAAAACTTATCTGGTGCAGGTTATGTTTCGGTCTATCATTTCTTCTACGGCACTGGCCACGCTTCTATTCATTGTTACCATTGCTTATCCTAATAACACTTTCTCTTATGCAGGCGATGACCCTGTAGTTGCCGCGGGCTAAGCGATATCGACAACCTCGAAGAGAGCGAAAAACTGCGCCTATATTTCTTTGTAATCGAACAAACGCTTCAAGCTCAGAATGTTATGCAATTTCATGAAAGTGGCTTAGTTTCCAAGATCGACTATCAAGCCTGGTTAGATTGGGCGACCGGGATACTACGTACCACAGGGGGCGTGATCTATGGCCACAAATATCTGTAGTCATCACTCCTGATATAGCTAAAGTACTCGAAGAAGAGCTTAATAGAACCGACGACTTACCATCACTATTGGAGATAGCACCTCGCCTATAAATGTATCAAGCATCTATTAAAATTAGATTCTACATAAAGTATTCGGAATACCGTTTTGACAACAGTTTTTTTGCTGTCCATATAAAGATAATGGATGATAGAAATGCTAACAATGGAAGCACATAGCCTTCAATGTGAATATGCCGAAGAACCCGAAGAGGTATAATATGAATACAATAAACACCGAGCATAAGAGATGATATTGCTGAAACATTATCTATTGGTTTTTTGATGGGATTTTTTATCAAAAGAAGTAAGCATGGAATTGTGCCAACTAGATATGTGATACCTATCCCTGGCTGAGAAATGATTGTCATTAAAAGTATAGCGCACACTATTCCAACTAAAATAATCAATCTAACCTTTGATTGCATATTGAAGAAGCAAGCCAAGTATAATCCGATAAAAACAGCAGGTAATGCGTGTGCGTATTGACCCAATGGCTGAATGTATTCTAGTTCACGCCAAACAGGCGCCAACAATAAGATTACTATCGCTGATACCCCAAAACCAATGCCCATTACATTCTTAGACAATGCTTTTTTAACTTGATCAGCAATAACCACGACTATGAATATATAAGGTAAATACCAAAGATGTATTGAGGGCGTTGATAGGATGGCGGATAGAGCGCCATAGTCTTCAGGGTAAATACGACCTTTTAGAAGCAGGTTAAAACAAGCATAGATTAAAGACCACGTAAGGCAAGGGAGTAGGAGTCTTTTTGTTCGATCTGTAATCGTCTTGTGACTGCTTGATTTGGTATTAAAGTATATTGACACGATAGCGAAAAATACCAATCCACCATAAGAGGCGTCTTTGGCAAAAATTTCTCCGGAATGAAACCAGACAACAGCAAACGCACTTATAATCCTAAAAACCTCTATGTCAGCTCTCATAACCATACTTCCTTTTATCTCGAGAGGGCATTTCGTTTGCGGCTCTCTCAGGCTGTTTAGCTCATCCTACGTAAAGGACTGAGCGCAGATACCAAGGTTATAATCTATCAATGATGCTTGAGACCTTTACTGCTAGTTGATAGGTCGCGCAGGAGAGCTTCATTGTAGATTGAGAACGCTTTCATATCGCGGACGCGTTGTTCAAAAATTCCTGAATCATCTCGCGCCAGTAAGGCTTCCGAACTGACTCGTGGGCCAAAGTATGTCTCCCCTGTGTCTAATGAATGAATCACTTTTTGGTTTCGTTCAATAAATCCAATGCTCCGTGTACGACCAATAGTATTAAGATAGACCCCGGGGGTATCTGGTTTTCTAAAAATACTGGAACCTTGAATAGGAAGGCCTATCGGTGCCACGCCGACCATGTCTAAGATGCTGGGCGTCAGGTCGATGTGCCTCGTGTACTCTGGAAAATCACCTTCTATGCTTCTTCCAGGAATATAAAAAAGTAGTGGGACTACGTGGGTCTCGTCGCTCAGCGATGTACCTCTTCCCTTAAAGCTGCCATTTTGAAATTCTTCCCCATGATCCGAGGTGATGACGACCAGTGTATTCTCAGCCATTCCCTCAGCCTCAAGTTCTTTTAGCATCTTGCGAATCACTGCCTGAGAAAACTCGATTGACCGTTGATGTTTTTCAAAATCGGAGCCTGGCAGGCTTCCAGGATATTCATAAGGATAGTGAGAGGCTGATGAGTAATAGGTGGCAAAGAAAGGCTGTTTTTGTTTCAACTTTTTGAATCCATCTACGAGCATCAATCTGTCGTCGCCACTTCCAAAACCTTCATGCGAGACATCAATAGACTTCTGCTTTGCGATGGTGACTAGCTCCGCCAGAGCGGATACTTTTTTGTAGCCAAGGTTCTCGATCTGCCTTCTTGTAGACTGGTAGTGAAGGTTTTGATTACTGATAAACTCAGTATGGTAACCAGCGTCCTCTAGTGCTCGCGGCAATCCAGTTAGATTTTCAATTTTGCTCTCCAGTACCTCAGCGCTAGGGCTTCCATACATCCCACTCAGCATGGTGTAGATAGATTTCGTCGAAACGGCAAAAGTTGAATAGCTCGGTATATAGAGGCCTCCTGCTCCTTCAAGCTCTTTGAACAGCGTAGCCGTCGTTGCTTTCTCTGCTTCTTCAACCGCCCAATGAGGAGTGCTTTCGAGGATGTAAAGGATGACATTCATTCCCTTAGCCATTGCTACGGAATTAAGTGACGTATGTTTGAAGTCATCTGCTTTCGAGTACCGAACAGGTTCCGGCGAGTAGCGAACCGCATGATCGTAATAGCCCGGCACGGCTTCTTTTGTCATGATTGATAAAACAGAGAAAATGAAATTTTGCTGCAGTCCATAACTCTTCTGACCACTGGCTGAAGCAGACAGGGCGCACGACAAACCAAGAAGGAAGGTCATACTTGAAACCGTTCTGCCAAAGGTAAGTTTGCTGAAGATTGCATTAAGTAGTTGCGAGTAACGTACCAGCAAGATGCCAAGCGAGCACAGGAGAAGGTGCGAAATCAGGGCTCCCTTCCAAAAATTGACCCCAGCGAAAAGTTCAAATGATGAGCTAAGCGAGCTGATTTCTTCTGTTGCAAACCAAATGAGCTCTGGGGACAAGGGCTCAAGAAATTTGAGTTTTGTTCGCGCGTCGATGATTTGTGTGAGTAGCGCGGCGTTAGTTAAAAAGAATGTGGTGAACAGTGTCCAGCGGTTTTGTCCATTGCTCATCCAGATCACTATCAGAAAGATAATGGACCAAATAGTAATGTCTTGAATGTAGCAGGTGACGTAGTCGAACAAGCTCCAATGGACTTGTACCGTAAACTCCCAATACAGAATGGTATAAGAGCGCCACAGAAGCATCAAGGGGAGCAATGAGAGTGCCATGATGGGCATCCATTTCAACCGATCCGAAGAATAAGTTTGTTCCTTTTCAATCACTTTCACTTGCCAGGCTCCTGCATTGGTCATCTAAATAGATTCGCTAGGAGCTTCTCAGCAATCTGTATGCCAATTGAGGATGACGCGGTGGATGATCGTAGCGGAGCGACACATCGAGCCGCTGTGCCGTGTGTAGAATGCTCTAAACGCTTTGCTTAACAGGCGGATTCTAGGTGAGCTCGCCATGACTTCCTGGCAAACAGCGTCCAGGCTTGGAGCAAAGTACTCTGATCTATTTCGATGCTCGTTTTCATTTTGCAAGGCTGAATCAGAAACTGCCTTGCAAATTGGGAAATATCCCAAAATCGAACGGATGCGTCCCGTTCAAAAAACGCCCTCCCTCTCGCGACTATTTAAAATAAGTTAATTAAAAACAGGAACATACCCCTGCATTTAGGCAAAAAAAAGCCTTTGGCACGCTCGTTGCGATACTAGATATCAAACACAAAGGAGCGGCTGCAATGAGCAAAGTGAAAAAGAAATCGAAGGTCCTTGCGGTATCGTCAGGGGGTGGGCATTGGATCCAACTCTTGAGGCTTCGCCCCGCGTTTGAAAATTGTTCGTGCACCTACGTCTCCGTTCAGAGTGATTATCGTGATGCGGTTGTCCCCGACGAGTTTTACTTGGTTCCTGAAGCTAATCGAGAAACGAAGTTTGCGCTGCTCATTGCTACGCTGAAGATACTGTTCATCATTCTCAGGGTTCGGCCTGACGCCATAATTTCGACCGGTGCCGCCCATGGTTACATCGCGATTCGATTAGGCAAACTAATTGGGGCAAAGACCATGTTTATTGACTCGATCGCAAACGCTGCAAAGCTTTCCATGTCCGGAGAACTCGCGGTCAATCACGCCGATGTCATGTTGACTCAGTGGCCTGAGTTATCGGATGACATGCGAATTCAATACTGTGGCTCTGTACTTTAAACAACACAAAAGGGAGGTAAAACTAATGATTCTAGTTACTGTTGGCACTCAACTACCGTTCGATCGTCTCATTAAAGCCGTGGATCAGTGGAGCAGTCTGAATCCTCACCATGAAGTTGAAGGACAGTTTGGAGATAGCAGTTACATACCAGAAAACTTTTCAGGTTCTTCATTTCTTGATGTGTCTGAATTCAACGCAAAGGTGGCTGGAGCCGATTTATTGATCGCACATGCCGGTATGGGGTCGATCATCACAGCGATCGAGATGATGAAGCCCATTGTCGTGATGCCAAGATTGGCAAGGTATGGAGAGCATCGTAACGATCACCAGCTGGCAACTGTGAAAAAACTAGGCAAACTCAGCAATATCCACATTGCCGAAAACGACGCAGCATTGCCTGGCGCGATCGAGGTTGCATTGGCTACTCAGGATTTACATTCGATAGAAGAATCAGCCAACAGAATTTCATTGCTTTCAATGATTCAATCATTCTTGGCTTCGAGTGTCGGCCCACAGCCGCTCACCAATAACCTGAAGAGTACATAAACGTGAACGTAAACCAAAGTAACCGTCACTCGAAGTCTCGATCTAGCCCAGTAGCGTCTATTATCATACCGGCGCACAACGAATCCGCTGTTATTGGTCGTTGTCTACAATCAATTTTTTCCGCTGCACTTCCAGCTGAGTTTGAGGTGATTGTTGTGTGTAACGGTTGTTCAGATTCAACAGCGGACATAGTACGGACCAACTTTCCGTTCGCCGCGCTGATCGAAACAACCAAAGCGTCAAAAACAGGAGCGCTGAATCTTGGCGATGCGGTGGCAAGCGTGTTTCCCAGAATATATCTCGATGCTGATCTGGTTGTCAGCGTTGAAAGTTTACGTCTGCTAGTTCAGCCATTAGTGTCGGATGACGCGCTCGCTGCCTGCGGGCAAATGAATATCAGTTTTAATCAATCGAGTTTCCCTGTGCGCTCTTTTTATAGAGTCTGGAGTCACAACAGTTATCTTAAAAACGGAAAGTTCGGTGGATTGTTTGCAGTTTCGAGAAAGGGTCATTCACGTGTGAGCCCATTTCCTGCATTAACTAACGATGATGAATTTGTCAGGCGTAGCTTCACCGTGCAGGAACGTGCTTTTGTTGAAAATTCTAATTTTGAAATGATTGCTCCTAGATCAATTTCGGGGCTTTTGAAAATTCGCTCGCGTGCAATAAGGGGAACAATAGAACTATCTCAAGTCGGCTACCTAGACGAGCAACCTCAATCTAGAAACATAGCTGAGCTGTTGGCAGTTATTATCAAACAACCATCTCTCTGGGTTGACACTTTTTTCTATATTGGTATTAGCGTGTTTGTTCGAGTGAAAGTAATGGTTGCCGATAAAAAAAATAACCAAATTTGGGAGAGAGACGAATCCAGTAGGAAGCCAGCATGAATCCTTCAAATACCGTAACCCAAGAAAATTCTAGTTCTCAAACTGCTGCTCCTATTGGGTTTGTCGGAAATCCTTCGCTATCGAATGTCAGTCACTTCGTCGATAATGTAGAAGCTCTACAGCCCATTGATCTTATTAATTGGTTAATAAGAATCTCCAGAGGAAATCTGACCAGGATCATTTTGACTGCTCTGGCAGTAGGCCTGGTCATGGCGATCCTGCTTTTTTTCAAAGTTTCCCCCAGGTACGAGAGTCAGGCCGTCATTCGTGTTGCAACCACACAACCCTATATCCTCTATGAAGGGAATTCGATGGCCTCTAGAACCTTTGACGCGTTCGTTCAGGCGCAGGTCGGCATGTTATCAGGCACTATTTTGCTTGAGACGTCAGTCAATACACTAAAAGCCTTGGATGCTGATTTTGATTTGTCACCAGCACAATTTCAAAGTCACCTGAGAATCAAAGAAGATAAAAGTGTCATCAAGATTATAGCCGAGTCAAACAATGCATTAACCGCTGAGCAATATGCGAATACCATTTTGGACAGTTATCTTGAAGCTCAGCGTGCTCAGGTGCGTAACAGAGGCAGCTACCGAGAAAGCGAGTTAGCTCAGAGAGAAGTCAACCTGACTCGTCGTCTGGAAGCGAAACTCGAAGAGATGCTTGATTTAGGTGGTGAATATGGAATTGACTCCGCGATACTCGCACATCAAAGCAAAATCGAGTTGCTTCAAAATTCCACGTCCTTGCTTGAAGGCCTCCGGTGGTCAATCGCTGAGCTCGAAGCTTATGGTGAGTCAAGTGGTTCTCGCATTGCGGACGATGAAGCTCTCAAAGAACTTGTAGACGACGACGCGTTAGATTCGATGCTGTTTGACCAAAGTCTTAAGAAGTCTGAACTCGCTCGTCTGCAATTACGGTATCAACCTGCTAGCAGGAAAGTCAGGGAAGCAAAAATTGCTATTTCGGTACTTGAAGATGCTATGTCAGCTAGACGCAATCAAATTAAAACACTCAAGATGAGCGGTGAAATGCCTACGGATGGTGCCTCGATACAGCTAAAAATAAGCGAAACTGAAGAGAAAATAACAAGATTCCAGCCTCAGCACATACGTTTGGAAAAGGAGGCTCGGGAACTCAATGTAAAGATCGTTCGGTTAAAATCTTTGGATAAAGAATCAAGTGTTCTGAGAGAACTTCTCGACGAAACGAAGCGAACCTTGGATCGGGTAAGATTGGAGAATCGTTTTGACGTACCAGGCGTTGTTGAAGTCGTTTCTCGGGCTCAGGTTCCACTCGAAGCCTCGAAAGACAATCGCTTTTTGTTCAGTTTGATAGGTTTGATTTTTGGTTTTGGTGCTGTTTTAAGTGCGTATGTTGCCAGGAGTATTGTACAGCCAGTTGTTCGCTTTAGTGATGACCTTAGTGCCATGCGAAATGCACCGGTAGTCGCCGGATTCTTAAAGTCTATGGAGGACGAGCAACCACAACTCGCCTCTGATCTTGGCGTTTTCCGTCTTAGAAACAACATTCAACTGTCGGATGTAGCACCACTTTACGAAAGTCGGCGAGCGCGAGTCATCGCGGTTATGGGTGACACGAAACTTGTTCAAACTGATTATATTGGGA
>JBLIIE010000134.1:0-13781 GCA_047634635.1 Granulosicoccus sp.
CAGGAGATACAGGTACCTCGCTTAGCATCACCTGTAATGGCCCGACCGTAGCATGGTCAATTCACTCTACCGAATCTGTTGCTACAAGGCTGATGACAAGGTCCGGGGGTACTGAAACATTGATTTATACACTTTCAAACTCCTCTGATACAGCGCTTGCGGTAACGAATACATCAGGATCAGAGACCGGTATCGGTACCCAAGTTGCAACCATCAAAGGCGCTATAGCAGCAGGGCAAAGTGTCGTTCCCGGCACCTACACTCAAAACATTCTGCTCACCATAGTGTTCTAGATAATGAACGTAGCAATTAGAGGTAAACATATTGCCATATTGCTTGGAGTAGGGTTGCTTTTAACACTATTACCTTGGGCTCTGGCGGTGACAATTTCTCCGATTCATCTTAATTTGTCTGTCAGAGAACCGGTTATTAGCTTTAAAGTGACAAACAACTCAGCAAAAGCAATCACATACCAGATCAACACTTTATCTTGGCGACAGGTTGACGGCAAGGACACTTATAATGAAACAAGTGACCTTATAGTAAGTCCACCCATCGTTAGCATTGAACCAAATAGCACCCAAACCTTCAGAGTAGGACTTTTAAAAGAAAGCTCGCACATAATAGAGGAAGCATACCGCGTGGTTTTGGAAGATATAACACTTTATCTGCCTGACAACTCAAATAATGGTCTTAGATTTATATTCAACCACAATTTGCCGTTGTTCTACGCGCCAGTAAAAAGGGTTGACTCATTCATTTGGTCTACTTGTGGATCTCCCGCGAAAGGTAAAAGTTGTTTACTTTTTGAAAACAAGGGTAATCGACATGTGAAGCTGGCTAATTTTATTGCAGTATCTTCAACTAATGAAGAGCCATTACACAAGGCTAAGACAGTGCTTGCAGGCAGTACTGGCAAGTGGATCTACCCCACAATGCAAGGAACAGAGAGTACAACTAGCATCAAGTTAAACACTGGCAAAGGCCCTCTGGTTTTAGTATTAGCTGACTTGCCTATTTCTGATTAAATAGTGGAGTCTTTGATCAAGGTTATTCACTTTTTAATAAAATTGTGTCTAACCTCGATTTTATTGACTATGTATGGACGGCTTGAGGCTGAGGAAAGCTTCAGTTCAGTCAAGTCTGCACAAATCAAAGTATCGCCAAATATCGTCAATACAGTGCAAAGTTTGTTTATAACTATTGAGGTAAATACCAAAATAATAAGTGGTATCTTTTATGCTGAGAAATTTACCGACGGTAGAATTATCTTAGTAGAAAGCGCTTGGACTGCGTCGAACTTAAATGTCTCAGGACCCAGGTTTGCAATGCGTTTTGGCCTATTCGGTTATGATATCAGATCATTGAAAGGAACTAATTACGAACTGGATCTTTACTCTCAAGTTATTAAAATTAACGCGCCGTCTCATTCATTTGGGATTACAGATTTCACCAATGAGGTAAATTCAAGTCATTCATTTTATAAATCACCTCCAGGTGTATATATAAACTATGACCTAGCCGCAAAACGCACAAACAGCAAACAAAGCTATAATGCTTTTTTAGAAGGGATTGTTTTTGATAATTATGGCTCTTTGGTATCCAGTGTGTTCCACCGAGAGTCATCTTCAATTACCAACGACCAATCTACTACCCTTCGCGCTGAAACATATTTCCAAAAAGACATGCCTTCAAGCATGGAAAAATTAATCATTGGTGACTCAGTTAGTAATGCTGGTTCTTGGAGTCGACCAGTGCGATTTGGCGGTATGACTTGGTCTACAGACTTTAGCCTTAATAGCGGTTTTATCAGTACAGCGGCGCCCTCAATCACTGGTTCTGCAGCGCTACCATCAACCATTGATATATTAATTAATAATCAAAAATATCAGTCTAATTCAGCAGATGCCGGCCCATTCCAGATTAATGATATTCCGACCATGAGCGGTACTGGTCTAATCAATATAGTTGTAAAGGATATATTAGGTGTTGAGACTATAAGTACTCAACGTTTTTATTCCACTCCACGCTTACTTAGAAAACATTTAAATGAATTTTCCTTTGAAGTTGGAATGGAAAGAAAAAACTATGGCATTAAAAATAACTCATACGAAAAGCCTTTTATCGCGGGGACTTTTCGTCGTGGATTCGATAGCTTTACGTTAGAAGGTCGAACAGAATTACAAGCATCTAGGCAGGCAGCAGGTTTTGGAGTAGCGACCTTGATTCAAAATTATGCTGTTACACATTTGGCCTTGGCGGTATCAAAAGCAGAGGAAAAAAAAGGTTTACATGGGATTATCGGTATTGAACATTCATCTAAGACAGCTAACTTTAATCTACAAGTTGAGTATTATGACCGTGATTTTATGCAAATGGGTGCTTCCACCAGCGAAATAATACCTAGACAAAAAAAAATAGTAGTTCTAGGCGCTAATATTTATAAAAACCTATGGCTAAATGCTAGCTTGATTAACCAAACTAATTGGAACTCAGGTAAATTCAACTTGATATCAACTAGCTTTCAGATTCCATTAACCCGAAGCATAAATATTAATGCATATGCGAGTAAATATTTGGGGGAAAACCAAAGTTACACTATTGGTTTAAATATAGTGGTACCGCTTAGTGGTTCGAGAAACTTGACAGTAAATTCTACTCAAAATACGCAAGGGAAAATACACAATAACGTACAACTCAATCATGCCATCCTTGATAGTAATGGTATTGGCTACCGAATTAGTGCTACTGATAATGACATGCAACAAATATATGCCAGTGTTAGCGCAAATACCCCAATAAATAAAATCACCCTTGACGCAGATAAGTCTAAATCAGGTACATCAGTCAGATTGCGCACTAATGGCTCCGTTGGTTTTTTGGGCCGACTGCCATTTGCATCAAAAAAAATAGGTCATGGGAGTTTTGCTATAGTTAAAGTGGCTGACGAACCTAATATTGACATCTACCAAAGCAACCGCAAGGTTGCCCGCACAAATTCAGGTGGCATAGCATTTTTGCCAAATATTTTACCTTACCAAAAAAATAAAATTTCGGTTAAGCCCGAAGATCTCCCTTTTCATTTGGAAGTGAATGAAACTAACCAGCTGATTACACCCATGGCACGCAGTGGTGTTTTTGTTAACTTAGACATTAATAAAGTTAACAACAGATTGATAAAGATACTAAAAGCAGACGGAACCATTATACCTATAGGTTCAAAGGTACGTATGCTGCCAAGTAATACTGTTTTTTTTATAGGTAAACGTGGTGAGGTTTACCTGACAGGGCTAAGTGGCAACAATACTATACTGGTTTCATTCCAAGATGGTACTTGCTCTGCAAATATATTGATTCCAATTAACAACACTGAGAAAAATTCAATGCTGATTGTGGATTGTAAATAATGAAAAAAATTACTTTATTGCCATTATGCTTAATTTTAAGTTCAACGCTAACTGAAGCAGCAGTAACTTGCCACATTAGCTCCCAAGTACTCTCCTTTGGGACGATAGAGCCCCTATCTAGCGCCGAACTCACCAGTATTGGCGAAATTAATGTAAGTTGTACAGGTGGCCCGGTCTCGTACTCCATACATTTATCCGCAGGAAATGGCTCTATTGCCGAACGTGTAATGCGTAATGGTTCAAAAAGCTTGAATTACAATCTTTACACGTCCAATTCATATTTCAATGTTCTTGGTGATGGAACTGAAGGAAGTTTTGTGATTAACGGTTCCTCCACTAATATGACTAGCGACTCGTCTTATTCAGTGTTCGGAAAAATCTCTAATATAGGGTTATCAAGCATAGAACCAGGCATTTACACTGACAGCGTCTTAGTTACAATATTTTACTAAGGTGGTCATGTAAGCATCCGCTAAATTAGGTACATGACAATCTGGAGTTTCCCGACGTACGCTTGATACTCGGAGAATGACAGATGAAAAAGACGCGATACAGTAAAAGCTAGAGAGGTGGACCCCAATCATTGGACAAGCCAAGGATGACGTGAGTGCCTGCGCCACCAGGAAACGAAAACTGTTTAAACAGTCGCTGCAAACCCACCTCATCGTTAGTTACCTGTGGATAGACCTCGCTGTACGTTCCTTCAAGCCATGCATTCGCCGCTATGCCAGGCCCATCATGCCCCGGCTCGGCCCGGCTATATAAATCATATTCAGATCGTGATTTTTCATAATACGATTGCAATGGGCATAGATAAAATTCAATCCGGGGGTTGTGCCCCAGTGCCCCAACAGTCGAGGCTTTACATGTTCAATTGAGAGGGATTTACGCAATAACGGATTATAAAGAAGGTAGATTTGGCCAACCGACAGATAGTTCGCTGCCCGCCAATAGGCATCTATCAGTAGCAGCTGCACGGCGCAAAAGTCGTTGTTATGTAATGTGCTGGATAAGCCAGTGCATTGCTGTTCCAAGTGCGAGATTCCCGATGTTGATTAAGCTGAGAATAGAGTGTGATTAATACTCAATAATCAAACTGTGGTTCCATGCAATAGGTATTTGATTCTCACCATGACAGGTCCCACACGTCCTCTGATTGATTGTGATCAATTCGACTCCGCTCATTCATCGTGTTCGAAGTGGGCATTGAACTCAGCTCGAACCCAATCGGCCAATCGAAGCACCCCGATTATTCCGTCACCACACCATCTCTCACTACGATCTGCCTACGACAACAAGCGGCGATCTTTTCATCATGGGTCGAGATCAGAAAGGTCGTGCCTTACTCTCGGTTGATCTCGGCAATTAATTCCATGACCTGCGTCGCCGAATCTCGGTCGAGATTACCGGTGGGTTCATCGGCCAGTACCAGTTCCGGCCGGTTCATTAAGGCGCGCGCCACCGCGACGCGTTGTTTCTGACCACCCGACAGTTTGGTCGTTGGAAATTCGATCCGATCAGCCAATCCCATCCACGTCAACAGCTCGCGACCGCGTGCTCGCGCAGATGCGGTTTCGCGACCTGCGCGCACGGCTGTGGGAAAGACGACATTTTCAAGTGCAGTAAAATCCGGCAGCAGATTATGCAATTGGAAAACAAAGCCGATATGCAGATTACGAAACGTAGTCAATGCGGTGTCATCTGCTGCAAGGAGATCCTGTTCCAACATCGTGTCGCTGCCTGACATCGGCTGCATCAACGTACCCAGAATGCTCAGAAGCGTGCTTTTCCCCGACCCGGAGGGACCAAGAAGAGCGGCCAAGTCACCAACGTCCAACTGCAGCGACAACCCGCGTAAGACACGAGTCGCAGCTTCACCATGCCCATAGGTTTTAATCAAATCAGTGACCTGCAACAGCGAGTCGCTCATTGTCCAATTGCCGTTACAGGATCCATGCGTGAAGCTCCCCGCGCTGGCAGAATCGCGCCGATCAATGTCAGCGTGATGGCCAATCCATAAGAGCCTTGAGTAATGTCCATCGGCAGAGTGCCTGATCGGAATGCATCACGCGCAGGAAACGGCAGCAGCGCAAGATAACCGAGGCCCGCACCGAGTAGGCCGCCCATCAACCCGATAAGCGCGCCCTGCGTGACGAATACGAATACCACGAAGCTGCGCCCCGCTCTCATCGCTCTCATGATGTCGATTTCAGAACGGCGGCGGTAGGTAGACAGGAGCAGCGCCGAAGCCACACCGATGACGATAGTGATCAGAGCGAAGCTCTTCAGGAAATAACCGGTTTGCGCTTGCGCATCTAAAGCCTCCATCAATTGTTCTGCGACCTCGGTCCAGGGCACAGCGTTTAATCCCGTTAACGCCCGAATCCGTAACCCAGCTGCGTCAGCATCGTTTAGGTCGCTCAATTTTATTTCGATTCGTGTGACGCCCTGCGGCAATGCAAACAGCGTGCGCGCTGTGATCAGACTGACATAGATACTGCTGCCATCGAGCATGCCGTTACCCGTTTTGTAAATTCCATTCAGCGTCAGCAATGACATTACCCCGGACGAGGACTGCAGCCGCAGCGTCTGGCCCAGTCTTAGCGATAGATCGTCGACCAGTGTCTGCCCCAGCTCAACCAGTCCTGAGCCGAGTCGCACAGACCCTTCAACTTTATAGCGATTCAAGTCCAGAATCGCAAATTCCCGCCCTGGTTCCACGCCCATCATACTAACCTGCGATACGCCGGTCCCGCGCGTCAGGAATCCTGCACCAGTAATCTGCGGCGAGACAGCAATCACATCAGGGACGCCTTCGATCAGCGGAATCCAAATAGCGGTCTCTTCAAGCGTTGCAACGCGATTGCGACCCTTTTCGATCACAGCCAAAACGTGGCCTGTTGGCGAAATCAAAATAGCCGGGTCCGCATTCTCAGCACCTACGGTGACATAACTGATGTCGCCCCTGTGGCGACAACACCGCCCTCGGCCGCTATGACCTCTGCCAGAGCACCACAAACGAGCGGCCGCAGATGCACAGACCGGAAGGCCGCAATCCTGCCACTGACAGCCAGTACACGAGTCGCAGGCGCAATGACGATTGTCTCTACGACCACCTTTGTAGTCGGTGTTGTCCAGGGTTGAAAATATAAGGCCAATCCCAAAACGACAGCCAGCAGTCCACCGGCTACCCAATACCTCCGGCGGCCTGCAGCTTGAGAGGAAATAGGCTGTAAGACGGAAGGTTTATCTGTCGGTAACGGGACGGGAAAGTTGCCGGACGTTGTCGCAGCAGACCCCGCTTTTTTACTCACGGTTCCGCGAACGAGGACTGGCCTGTTTTCCAACTTATTCATTGCATGATCCAGTGGAGAGATGCGATCGAACTGCGCAGAACGACAAGATAGAGATTGATTACAGCCGTGAACTTTAGATCGGTTAGGCATGCCGCATGTTGATCTGGATCAGAAACATGGGATCAGCAAATTGGGGGCAGAAAGATTTCAACGCAGCGATTAGATCAACGATAGGCAATTGATATCTTCTAACGGGCGATAAGGCAATTGCTCACGATAAATACCGTCCGATCTCACAGTTAATAACGAGACGCTGTGTCGAACGGAAAGGTTTCAACAATCTGTTGTGCTGCCCATTGAATAGAGCTCAGACAGCGTATGTTTGTTGTCGTGGCAGCGCCTTGAAATTTCTTGTGCCGCAGCTGAATTAATATTGAAATCGATGGGCTTGACTTGGCATAGATCAGCTAGAGCTTTTAAATATTCAAGTATGATGCATTACTTTCGACTTTTACAAAGGCATGAACAATCACCGTGCAAGACGGAACGGGCACTGTAACAATTGCAGCATCCAAAAACCTGTACGGTTATGTGTGGAGAAATTCCGCCCCACAACAATTTGTTGTTTGTGCTGTCGCTCTAGTAACGCTGCCACTGACGTTAGCGCCTATAGAGTTACAACGGCGCATCATTGACGATGCCGTTGATGAGAAAAATATCAATCTCCTCTTTACGCTCATCGCGGTATATGCGGTGATTGTTGCACTTCAGCAGATCGTCAAATACAGTTACAACTACCTAGGTGCAAGACTTTCTGCCCGTTTGATTCGAGGATTGCGGGAAAAAATATTTGAAGAGTTAACTGACGATGCTGCCATGCAAAGTAGCGAGGATGGTGCTGTAGTTTCAATGTTGACAGCAGAGGTTGTACCAATCGGTGGTTTCGGCGGTTCAGCATTTGCGCTACTCATCACCGAAGGTGGGGTGCTGTTATCCGTGATGGGCTATATGCTCTATACCCAACTGGATTTGGCTATTATCGCCATCCTTACATTTATCCCACAAGCCATCGCGACGCCGATGGTACAGAAACATATTAATCAACAGTCTGCGGAACAGATTGGATTGGTTCGATCAGTGGGCGATGACGCACTCACCGAAAAACAGGACCACCCCAACGGTAGAAAAGGTGCCAAACGCCGAATTGGACTGATTTATTTGAACCGGTTGGTTATCAACAGGCTAAAGTTTAGCCTCAAGGCCATATTAAATGTATTTGATCATCTGGCCGATCTGGCGGTATTAGGTTTTGGCGGCTATCTGGTCATTGTCGGGCAAACCGATGTAGGTGTTGTAGTTGCTTTTTTGTCGGGCCTCAATACCTTACGAAGTCCCTGGCGTACGTTAATTTCCTATTTTCGGCTTGTATCGGATGCAACGCTTCGATTTAAATTATTGTCCGATAAAGTACCTGGTCTGGATTAATCGCAATGGCCAGCACCATGCGTCGTTCGCCGGCTTCAAGATCACTGTGATGGTGTTGCTTGCCCATATATCCCTACCGAAATTATGACGGACAACGTCATTACGACAAACCAGCTGCATTAAACATCCATCACACTCAATAAAAAAGCGATCACATTGATCTGCATCATGGAGTGTGTTGCGTTGATCAGAGATAGTAGGAGCTCGACGGGGCCGACTCTGGATCGCCAGATCTGTGCGCGATGATGCCACCCCGAACACTGTCCTCGCAGCGCCAACCAGGCAATGCGTCCAACGGTTTCGCCTGACAGGAGATTGCAATGAGTTATACGATCAACCGGACCTTCGAGGGTGAAGCGTTCAAAGACATTGATGCCCGTACCCGAAAAGCGATTACCGACAAAGGCTTTGGCATTCTGACCGAGATTGATGTACGAGCGACCATGAAAAAAAAGCTGGATGTCCAGATGCCGCCCTATCGAATCCTCGGCGCCTGCAATCCAAAGATGGCCCATGAAGCCATTGGGATGGAGCCACGTGTGGGCGCGATGTTGCCCTGCAATGTCATTCTGCGAGAGGTTGATGGTGGGGTCGAAGTCAGCGCAATCGATCCCGTGGTCTCCATGCAAGCTATCGACAACCCGAGCCTGCATGCGGTCGCGGCTAAGGTGCGCGACCTTCTTGCCAAGACGGTTGCTGCTATCTGACCCGCTCACGAACCATGTCACAGGGAACTTCACCCTCAATCACCGGGCGGATGCAGACGTATTATGAGACCGTGATCTGGCCATGTGCGTTCACACCAGCTCAAGGAGCTCTTTATGTCCAATACCGATCCGCACAAACACCAGCCGCATCCTGAGCCTGAGCACGAACAGATTCAGGACGACCAGGGTGAACCATCCCAAGGTTCCACCGAGATTGACCCCGTCTGCGGCATGACCGTGGCCCTGAGTCCCGACACGCCGACTGAGACTGTTGATGGCAAGACCCTCCATTTCTGCTCGGAAAAATGTCAAGATAAATACAAAGCTGACCCTTGGTTCTATGAATCGGGGAGGGCTACCGAGAGCACGAAGACTGCCCCCGCCAACGTCCAGTACACGTGCCCTATGCACCCGCAGATCATTCGCGACACACCAGGGGCCTGTCCGCTCTGCGGCATGGCGCTGGAACCAACGGTGCCATCGGATGAGCCAAGCCAGGAGCTGACCGACTTTACGCGACGGATGTGGATCTCGGCGGCGGCAGCTGTGCCGCTGATCGTACTGACAATGGGGCCGATGGCCGGCTTGCCGGTGCGGGACTGGGTCGGGCATCAGACGGCGGGGTATCTGGAATTTGTTCTGGCAACACCTGTCGTACTGTGGGCCGCGCAACCGTTCTTCAGACGTGGATGGGACTCGATCGTTAACCGGTCGTCGAACATGTGGACGCTGATCTCGCTTGGCGTGGCAGCGGCTTATGTGTACTCGCTTTTCGCCGTATTCCTGCCGGGTCTTTTCCCCGAGGCTTACCGAGTGGAACATGGTGTTGGAACCTACTTTGAGGCGTCGGTGGTAATCGTTGCGCTGGTGTTCGTAGGCCAGGTTCTGGAACTGCGCGCGCGCGCGCGAACGGGCGACGCCATTCGTGCGCTTTTGAACCTTGCGCCCAAGACCGCACGGCGCATCCTGCCAGATGGCGAGGAATACGATGCTCCGTTGGAAAACATCATGGAAGGCGACCGGTTGCGTGTTCGCCCCGGCGATTCAGTGCCGGTTGATGGCACGATCATCGATGGGCGGTCTTCGCTGGACGAAAGTATGCTTACGGGTGAATCGATACCCGTCGAAAAGGGCCCTGGCGATTTGCTAACTGGCGCCACCATCAACAAGAATGGTTCTCTGGTGATCGAGGCGAGCAAAGTGGGTGCCGATACCGTCCTGGCGCAGATTGTGAACATGGTGTCGAATGCCCGGCAGTCACGTGCGCCGATCCAGGGCCTGGCAGACCGGGTATCGACTATCTTCGTACCGAGCGTGGTCGGGGTGTCGATTCTGGCCTTCATTTCATGGATGATATTCGGCCCTGATCCGGCACTGGTGTTTGCTATTGCCGCAGCTGTATCGGTGTTGATCGTCGCCTGTCCCTGTGCGCTTGGCCTGGCCACCCCTATCTCGATTACGACAGCGGCGGGGCGCGGGGCGCAGGCAGGCGTGCTTATCAAGGATGCAGAGGCGCTGGAGCGGATGGCCAGTGTCGATACGCTGATCGTCGACAAGACCGGTACGCTAACGATGGGGCAACCGAAACTGACCGATACGGTGGTGCTTGCCGATGTCCCTGAGGCCGAACTTCTGACGCTGGCAGCAGCGTTGGAACGCGCGTCCGAGCATCCTTTGGCCGAAGCCATTGTGGAGGGGGCCGAAGCCGCGGGCGCCGCACGACAGGAGGCCACCGATTTCGAAGCCGTCACCGGCAAGGGTGTGCGCGGCACCGTAAGCGGACACACCGTGGCGCTGGGAAACAGCGCCATGATGCAAGATCTGGAGTTGGATACGGCTGATGCCAACGCGCACGCCGATACGCTGCGTGCCGAGGGAAAGACAGCGATGTTCCTCGAGGTAGACGGGACTCTCGTCGGCATCGTCGCCGTAGCTGATCCGATCAAGGACAACACGGCGCAGGCCATTCGTGAACTTCATGCGCAAGGACTGCAGGTGATCATGGCAACCGGCGACAATGAACGCACCGCGCAAGCTGTTGCGGGCAAACTCGGCATTGACGAGGTACGCGCCGGCGTTCTTCCGGAAGACAAGAAAGCGCTGATCGAAGAGTTACGAAAAGAAGGTCACCAGATCGCCATGGCAGGCGACGGTGTGAATGACGCACCCGCTCTGGCTGCCGCCGATGTCGGCATCGCCATGGGCACGGGTGCTGACGTCGCGATGGAAAGCGCAGGCATCACGCTTCTGGGCGGTGACCTGATGGGTATCGTGCGGGCGCGGAAACTGGCCAAAGCCACTGTACGCAACATTAAGCAGAACCTGTTCTTCGCTTTCGCCTACAACGCCATCGGTGTGCCGATCGCGGCAGGACTGCTGTATCCGTTAACGGGACTGTTGCTATCGCCCATGATCGCAGCCGCGGCGATGAGTCTGTCTTCTGTCTCGGTCATCTCCAATGCGCTGAGGCTGCGGCGGGTTGAGCTCTAGTGGTCCATCCAACATTGACCAACACAAGCAGGCACTCGGTATGGAAAGAAGGGGCTCAGAAACGCATTCACCAAAGATGCGCCCTGCTCCCCAACACCTAATCTGCCTGGACAGCCGTGGTGCCTATCGAGCGGGTCGTGTGGCGGTTGACGGCATTGCTGCGCCGTTCAGAATCACCTGCAAGAAACCGCTGGGTTCGTCCGCCAGCACATTGGAATTGCCGACGAGTTCCGGAAAGACCCCGTCCGCACCAGTGCCGGTATTGAAGTGGCAGGCATTGCAGTTGTCCAGATGCAGCGGCGCGCCCAGATTCATATCGGGGGATGCTGCAAGTAGCATTGCAGCGGTTTCATAGGTTGATGTGTGGAAACGACTAGCGGTAGGTTAGCGATTACAGCTAATACATCAAGAGCCTCCTGGATTCAACGGAATAATCGGCTACTGCTTTACATCATAAACCTCCTTCACCGCATCCAGGAACCAGCCAGGTCTCTCCAGCAACACATAGATCAGCACAAAAGC
This sequence comes from Granulosicoccus sp., assembly GCA_047634635.1. Classification (GTDB taxonomy): domain Bacteria; phylum Pseudomonadota; class Gammaproteobacteria; order Granulosicoccales; family Granulosicoccaceae; genus Granulosicoccus. The sequence continues at coordinate 11,908 of JBLIIE010000134.1, forward strand.
AAGAATGGGAAACAATGGAACTATCGCATCAATGACTCCGAGTGCTATCACCCAGATCAACAGTCGTGTTTTCATATAATTCGTAAGTCTTTCGTCGGTCTGCCTAGAGTAGCAAGAGTCCTGGTGGGTCATGTGGTTAGACCACAAGTAATGTCTGGAGTATCAGCCAGTGCTGCAAGTACGGTATCAAGCTTTGCGCGCGAAGTTACCAGCACGGTGGATTCACTGTTTTTGAGGATGTAAACCAGTTCGCCCGCCGTCAACCAGAAGTTCACACAGGTAAAATACAAACCGCTACGCTAGCCCGCGTAATTTGTCTCTATGTATTGCCAATTGTTCTCCATGGACACGGAGTAATGATCGAGACTGTTCAGACCACAATCGCGCAGGCAATGTGCAAATTGGTTGGCTCGCTGATCAAGTTCGCGATAGCTTAAGTTGAGGCACTGGCGCGGCTTGCCTGACATCAAATGAGCAGAATCGTGCGACGCAAACTGCAAGGTACGGCAGATCTGACTCATTGATCGGCAATTTCGCCAGAGCTTTTGCCAGCCCTGTTTGCACTGTCGGAGCATGCATTGAGCTTATCCGCCGGCGATGCCTTCATGCGCGTATTGGTCGCGGCGATCGTCTGGATGCTACCGCAAGCTGTGTTGACCATGATGTCGAGCCCGCCAAGGGATTTTTCGGCGTGCTCCACGGCCGGATATATCTCGGCAATGCCACGCCCGATCCCTTGGCCCACACCGGTCGATCCAATAAACTACTGACCAAACCGCTCTGGCCCTGCAGGTTTGTTCCCGACGATGGACTCGATTTTTTGCATGACGTCTGGTGTCAATTTTTCCAATTCATCCATTGCGAGCAAATTATCTTTTAATTGGGACAATCGCGATGCGCCCAGGATCACGGTTGAAACGTTTCTGTTTTTCAAACACCAAGCCAGTGACAAATGCGTGATGCTCACACCAATTTCGCTTGCCAACGCAGTTAATTGTCTTACTTTTTCCAGCTTTTTCTTACCGTTTTCGCTGGTCCATAGATCTCTTAACCATTCATAGCCTGGCAACGCTAATCGGCTGTCATCTGGAATGCCATCATTGTACTTGCCGGTTAACATACCACTGGCGAGTGGTGACCAGATGGTGGTGCCCATGCCGAAGTTTTCATAGACCGGTAAAAATTCCCCCTCGACCTTATCCCGATGCAGCAGGTTGTATTGAGGCTGTTCCATAGTCGGTGGCGTTAAGCCATTGGCGCGTGCGAACACATGAGCTTCGGTGATCTGTTGTGCGCTCCACTCGCTGGTGCCCCAATAGATAACCTTTCCTTGTTCAATCAAGGTATGCATGGCACGAACAGTTTCTTCAATCGGTGTGTCGATGTCTGGCCGGTGACAGAAATATAAATCGAGATAATCAACTTTCAAGCGCACCAGCGCGGCATCACAGGCATCACGCACATGCTTTGCGTTTAAACCCATTTGCATCTGTTTGCTACCACCCCAGAATACTTTTGACGACACGGCAAACGTGTCGCGTGGCAGACCTAAACCATGGATGGCATCACCCATGATTTTTTCTGATTCACCCGCTTCATAGCCTTCAGCGTTATCGAAAAAATTTACCCCAGCATCGTAGGCTGTTTTGAGCAACATTTTAGCATCGCTCATATTCACCTGCTTACCAAAGGTAACCCATGACCCTAACGACAATGCCGAGACTTTCAACCCGGCTTTTCCCAGACGACGATATTCCATGCTTGTTCCTTGTTACCAGGGCAGTATTCTTGCCCGTGATCTGTTAACACATTAGCTTCCACTTACAGATACTGAGCAGAAGCCATTGGTATGTCTGTTGGCTACCATACATTGC
>JBLIIE010000135.1:0-13629 GCA_047634635.1 Granulosicoccus sp.
TGAAAACCGTCTTCGATTGATCGATCAATTTCGAATCCTGGTATGTTTGCTCCGCCGATTTCCCATACCCGAACTCCGTCGTCATAGTCATCGTCTTTGAATACGCCTGAGTCATATGGCGACCCAATTTGGTTAGTATTAACTAGGTGTGCAACAGACAGGAGTGTCTCGTCTTGGATTTCGCTAGATTGCAGATAGGCTGTGATGGCAGCAGTTGCGGTGGCAAGAATCAATACTGCCAGTAGGGATACCAGTAGAGAGAAAGCCAATCGTCTGGTTAAACTCGGGTTTTGCTGCTCTTTCACTTTTCTTTACGCTGGCTCCACATCTCAATCATGCTTTTGGTACCATCCAACCAAGCCCACGCACGTTCTTAATGGCACCTTTGTCTGTCTTCTTTCTCAGACTATGAATTAAGAACTCGATGGCGTTACTGTTTACTTCCTCCTCCCATCCGTAGACTTTCTCCTCTAGCTCATCGCGGGAATAAATTCGACCTGGTGCTAAAAGCAATGAGTGCAAAAGACGGTATTCCTTTCCACTTAGTTCGAGAGGGAGCTGCCTGTACGAAGTAGATTTACTCATAGGCTCGATTGTAAACACCCCGTTAGACAAATTTGGCGAGGCTCCACCGGCATGACGACGAATCACTGCGCGTATGCGAGCCATTAATTCATCGATCATAAAGGGTTTGACCAGATAGTCATCAGCGCCTAAGTCAAGACCAGCAATACGATCTTGAACTCCATCGCGGGCGGTGATGACGATAACAGGAATACTAATGTGCTTTTGACGGAGTGATCGCAATACACTAAGCCCGTCTTTTTTGGGTAATCCAATGTCTAGAAGAATGAGTTCGAATGATCCAGCCTCTATGCTTGCTAATGCCGTATTGCCATCAGTGACCCAGTCAGCAGCCATGCCAGCGTCGTCTAGCGCACTGACAATCGCTGCACCAATTTGTGGATCGTCTTCAACAAGCAGTATTCGCATTGCGTGACTTTTTACCTTTTCGAAATTTGCCAGTTTAAGTGGCTGGCTTTGAGTCTACGCCGTCTGAAGTTTCGATAATAACAGGGGACTCAGAAGCATCACGTTTGAACTTGGTTCTCATTGCCCATACGCTGACTGCCAATATAGGCAGGAAGGCAAGTGCAAGTACTGTGAGGAAGGCACTGGCAAGGAAAATGGCTAGACCAAAGGCTATAGCTGATAATAGCGCGAGAGGCCGCACTACCCAACGTGTGAAAGTGTCATCTAAGCTGCCAGAAAAGATAGCTTTTAGATCTACTTCTGGTATGCGTGTGCCGTCGATGTTTACTGTGTTTGTAGCATTAATCATGGAGTGTTTCCAGTTGAAATGAAAAGCAGCATCTGTGCTGTTGGAGACAGTGTAGAGGCACAAACTTAGCTCAGACTTAGGAAGACTTCTCTTTGCTGGGTGGGGCATCTCTTGATGTCAAATACACAAGTAGCGCTACCAGTACTACAACAGCATAAGTACCAAACAGCATCTGATAAGTTGCAGGAGAGGTCGAATCTGTCTGTTCGTTAACAATTCTACCGGTTACAAATTGCATGAGCCCCACGCCAAATATTGAGCCGAAATTCATTAAGGTGACTCCGCGTCCAATCAGATGATCAGGTAAAAATGTGCGTCCATGGGCCATCAAGACACCGTAGCTGGTGCCGCAGATGCCCATTGTTATTAATAATACTGTGACAACTCCTAAGCTTGGTATTGGATTTATGACAAAATATGTGAGCACGCAAAAAACAATTGCGTTGCCCGTGAAGACGACCCATTTCCGTGTATTGAAGATTCTATCCAACGGACCGTAGACCAGACTTCCCACCACCATAGCCATAGCCATCCATAGCGTGACCTGACCTATTTGCAAACTGTTGGCGCCAAAGAGGTCGGTGAGGTATGGCCCTGCCCAAAGACCGCGAATACCTGCCACCGGTGCATAGCAAAATAAAGTCATTAGAAGGATTGCCCACAGCACGCGGGATTTGAGTAAGGTGATGTAGCCAGACCAACCTAGACCAGTTGATGACTCGGATTCAGGATCTTTCAGGAATTTAAGAATGATTACGGATACGAAGACCGTCAATACCCCCAGCCCCGCCATCACTGTTCGCCATCCAAAAATATCCACCGCTGTTGCCATAGGGCTTGCGCCAATAACATTGCCCAGATTCCCAAAAGCGACGAACGAGGACGTCATGATTGCGAATTGGCGCATGTCGAAGCGTCTTGCGAAAATAAACAGTGTTGACATTAGGACGGGTGAGCAAGCAATTCCAAACAGGCTCATGGCCACGATGATTGCCGTAGGTGACTGAGCGGTGGTAAACACAATGGCTCCGCTAGTTCCGGCGAGTCCCAATATGATGCCGGCGGTGCGGCGTGGGCCATATCTATCAAGGCAAACTCCGACCACAAACTGCATTAAGCCGAAAGTTATGAACCACAAGCCTGATGCAAGGGACAAGTCAGCTTTGTCGGCACCGAGTTCGGCAGTTAGCTGAGGGGTTAATACAGCAAGAAAGGAGCGGTAAAACTGAGACAGCACATAGGCAACTGCCAGTGAAATAAGTCCTAGCATTGGAAGATGCTGACTGTGTTGTGGAGATAGAGGGAGGAGTTTACGGAAAGTGGCTTGTTGGTGCGAGAGATAAAACAAAGATAAATGGTCTTATTTCATCACAGGCTTAATAGAGCAGCAGGGTTTTCCTCTGTGAATTTTTGCAATTCGACAGAAGAGACCCTTTGCTCATGTCTTCCAACTGTATCCTGGAGTTAAAAACGAATACCTACGCAGCGAATTTTTGCGGCACACTGTTGTCGATGTTAGTACCTTGTACTCTTATTATATCAGCGTCTACCATCGATTCGATTAGGGTTTTCATATCCATTTCAGCTCTCCATCCAAGTTTACTGGTCGCTTTTTCCGGATTCCCAATGAGTACTTCTACCTCAGCAGGTCTATAAAATTTGGGGTCAATAACTACAAATTCTTCATAATCCAAGCCAACATGTGAAAATGCTATTTGACACATTTCTCTTACTGTAGAGGTTACACCTGTTGCAATGACATAATCGTCTGGCGTATCTGCCTGGAGCATTAACCACATGGCATTCACGTAGTCTCCAGCGAAACCCCAGTCTCTCTTCGCATCAATGTTTCCGAGCCTCAGTTCTGACTGTTGAGCATTGGCAATTCTTGCGACAGCATCAGTCACTTTTCGAGTAACGAACTCGACTCCTCGAAGTGGAGATTCATGATTGAATAAGATGCCTGAGCTAGCATGCATATCATAACTTTCGCGATAATTGATGGTCATCCAGTGTCCATACAGTTTTGCTACACCGTAAGGGCTTCGTGGATAGAATGGTGTGTCTTCGTTTTGGATTTTGTCCTGAATCAGCCCGAACATCTCACTGGTTGATGCCTGATAGAACCTTGCCTTGCGATTGATAATTCTGATTGCCTCTAGAATATTCGTAACACCAATTGCGGTCGTGTTCGCTGTTAACACGGGTTGATCCCATGAAGAGCCAACGAAACTTTGGGCCGCCAGGTTATATACTTCGTCCGCTTGAGAGACTTCCATCGCTCGTATCAGTGATGAAAGATCGCTCATGTCTCCCTGCAGCATGTGTACTTTGTCAGCTACTCCGAGATATTCCAATCTCCAAGAACAATCTGTCGAACGACGCGGCATTAAGCCGAAAACCTCATAGCCCTTATTCAATAAAAGCTGAGAGAGGTAAGCGCCATCTTGCCCAGATACACCGGTGATAAGGGCGCGTCGTGGAGCAGAATTTATTGATCTCGTTGTTAACATATTGTTGATTGACTCTTGAACAGTTGTTTTTGGGAACCAACCCGTGTGGTTCTTGATTTTTTCATTGCTACCTCTCATCCGACGCTGTTCATTTGGTCGGAGGCGGGTTTTATCTTGTCGAAAGCTCACATGGAACTGACACTGAGCCGCTGCATATTCTAGAACTTCTCTTACAGGTACTTCTTTGCTGGAACAAACGTTATATATTTCTCTACTTCTACCGTTTGCAAGAATCGCTTCATAAGCCTCTAGGACATCGGAGACGTCAGAAAAATCACGTGTTACATCAATATCACCGACATCTATTTGCACGTCTCCACCTGTTGCAGACTGTTCTTCGATTTGTTGCAGAACACTGGGAACAATAAAACGCGTCGATTGACCCTTGCCAATATGGTTAAACGGTCGGGCAATCAAAATGTCGAAGTCACACTGTAATGCGTATTGCAAACAATAGGCTTCAGCAGCAACCTTGCTAGCGCTATAGGGGCTGCGCGGAGAAGGAGGCCTTGTCTCTAGGACTGGCAAATCCGATTCTGGAACCGCACCGTAGACGTCGCCGGAACTGACATATAGAAAACGTCCTTCGAATCCTGATCGAGTTAAACATTCTAGTAATGAAATGGTGCCGTTGAGGTTGATTTCGAACGTTGCTGCCGGATCATCGAATGAAGTTGGAACATGCGATTGTGCCGCTAGATGAATAATCGATGAAAATTTATTTTTATCAAGGAAACGTTGGAGTCTAGGCGTGTCAGAAAGATCGATTCGTCCTTTGTCGTCACTTAATCCGACAGTGGCAACGCGATTCATGCTGTGTTGCCCGACGAATCCTGTGTGACCAGTAACCAGCGTTAACCTTGTAGCCGAGGGTTCGGCAGGATTTTCAATTTTTCTATGACTGGATTTTGAACTCACAACAGCTAACACTCATTTGGGAGCAGAATTAACTGTTGTTTGTGCAAAGTCAGCGCCATAACACCCGGTTAGCTCGTGGTGGGGGTTACGTGGTCGGAATGGGTATGCAATCATTTGTGGTTGTCGCTCGTTATATCTTTGAATAATTCACAACTTTGATGGGAATTAAAAAATCACCCAAAAGATCACTAAAAGGCCGCCAGGAGCTAAGACTAGTAAATAGGAACTTACTCCTGAGATTACTACTAAGGAACCCTTCGCTGAGGCTACTAAAAAAGGAATCTTTCTCTGAGTCTACTGAAAACGCATCCGTTTCTGAGACTACTAAATTGCTGCTGATCTATGAAACTACTAAAAAGATACCCATCACGGTGATTGTTGAACAGAGACTCCCCAAGATACTGTTTAAAAGACACCCATCCTTGAACGCATCAAGTAAGTATCCGTCCCTGATTTTATCAGCTGATATCTTATCCATAAATATGGTGCAGTTTTTCTAAGCGCAGAACATCGAATGAACGTTCAGAGTAGCTGGCCTTCGATTTGAATAGCCGCACACCGTCTTCCCACCGCTCAGCGATATCCTCCAGATGTTTATCAAAATCTGCATTGGCCACTGAGAAGCTCATAGCCATGTCATCGCGTTGACGTCCGCCAACGAGTTCACCTATCGACAGCCCACAAATCTGGCCAGTGATGTCAAGTAGTGCTGTCTCCAAAGCACACTTGGCCTCGTTATGACCGACCAACACTTTACCCGCAGTATTCAAATGTTTTTCCAACTGTATAGGATCCTGGCCAATGAGAAGTGGACGTAAATGAACATGCAAGGCTGCTGCGTTCCCTTCAGGAGTACTCGTAAAAACAGGCCAGGGAGATGCCTCGCCACAGCCGGTGATACCAGTATCCGTAATCACCCCCAGTATTCTGGAGTTAATCCCACTCACATCAACGCTGCCATGAGAATGAACTGCCCTGGCTGGGATGCTGTGAACACGAATCGTCTGAATGACATTTTGGTTGGTATCAAGCAATCCATTCGCTTACTGGCGCGTTGGCCTCATTCAAGGGCTGACTGATAATATCGATTAATGTTGGCCCAGCATGGGCCACGGCCTTTTTCAAAACGGGCACCAGATCGGTAGGGTTTGTGACAGTCCATGCTTTCACCCCAAATGCCTCAGCTACAGCGGCATGATTAGTTCGATTGAAGTCGACGGAGTAATAACGCTCATCGAAGCCCGTCTTCTGACCCGCCTTGATCCACCCAAAGACGGCGTTAGAAAAGACGATGAATGTGATTGGCATTTTTTTGCGTACAACCGTTTCAAGTTCACCACAAGTAAATCCGAAACTGCCATCTCCCATCAGGGCAACCACCTTTTTATCGGGAGCACCGATATGTGCGCCCATCGACGCGGAAAGCGAATAACCCAGGGCGCCGTGCGCACGATTGGAAAATAAGGTACGGCCTGTTGTTCGTATCTCATAGTAAGCAGACAGATATGGGCAGGGCGTGCCAGGATCTCCCACAATGATGGCGTCGTCATCCAATACAGAACGTAGCGCTGCGATAGTGCGTTCAGGTTTGATAGGAGTGTCATAACTCTCGGCATATGGTCTGTACAGGTCCCATTTCTTTTTCTTGGCTACAGCCACGTTCCTGGCACCTTTAAAACCTGCGCCTACATCACGATGGCTAATGGCCGTATTGAACGCCGATAGAGCAAGGCGCGCGTCAGAGACAACAGCTACTTCGGTTTGATAGGACGAAGTAATAACCTCGGGGTCACAATCAATATGGACGATGCGCGTGCCTTTGGCTGGGACACGCCACAACTCAGTGGTGACAGAACCTGCGCGGCATCCAATGAATACAACAAGATCGGCTTGATTGACCAGATCTCTTGTAGCAGGCACACCGCCGTTTGAACCTACTACGCCGACACAATTAGGATGCGTCTCTTCTATGCACCCTTGCCCGGAAATGGTAGTCGCAACGGCAATGTCCAGTGAATCTACAAACGTCCGAAAGACGGGCTCAGCGGCTGCCAGAGTGATGCCACCACCACAGATCACAACCGGGAATGTTGCTGATAGAATGGCATCTAACGCAGCCTCAATTTGTTGTGGATCTGGGCCTGACGGATAAGCTGGATAACTGCAGTGGGCAGGATCTGCCCAGATGTCCTCGGCGTTTGCTCTTCCACGCTGCACATCAATAGGTAAAGCTAAATGTGCAGAACCAGGTCTGCCAGTGGTCATTTTTCGAAAGGCAGTACGTACAGCGTCTGGAATGGCGTCGGCGTGATTGATTTTGGTATTGAATTTGGTCAGCGGCCGCATCAAGCCTTCCTGATCGAGTTCAGTTAGCGGGTAGTGCCCGCTGGATCGAGTGCCAACATCAGAGGTTATGGCCAATATTGGAATGGAAGATTCATTGGCCTCGACCAGACCTGGCAATATATATGTTGCCCCTCCGCCCGAAGGACCTTCGCAAACACCCACTTTTTTTGTAACGCGGGCGTAGCCGTCGGCCATGTAGGCTGCGCAACGTTCATCCCGAGTAAGAATATGTTCGATTTGATGATCGAGCCGATACAGCGCGTCATAAAAGGGCAGTGTTGTATCCCCACACAAACCGAAAATATGGCGAACATTGTGGGCTTCGAGTATGCGAACCATTGCCTCCGCGCCCGTCATAGAGTTTTTTTGAGAGTCCGTTGACATGATTCTGGTCTCTGTTTTGGGGGGAGAGTTCAGAACTTACAGGATATATGGGTGTTTGGGATGTTGGGTGATGCTCTGGTGTCGTGGATGTACAATGCCGGCAAAGTGAACATGGAAGCTTACGAAGTTGCATTCTCCGTCTACATTTAATACTGTATGGCACAAGCAACATGACGAATTGGTACCCATTGCCCATAGCTGTAGGGGTGCGGGTCAGCCACTATTGGAATGTTAGGTTATTTCACCCACCACTCATCTATTATAGGAGAGAGACGAATGCAGAAATCCCTGCACATAGATCCGGGCAAGTGCACCGGATGTCTGCAGTGCGAGTCAGCGTGCTCGTTAGTTAACGAGGGCATGGTCAACCCGGCTAAGTCGCGCATTAAAGTGTTCAGCTTCCATGATGAAGGACGCTTTGTTCCCTATACCTGCACTCAATGCGATGAAGCCTGGTGTATGCAGGCCTGTCCGGTTGATGCCATCGTTCTGAATCCTACCAATGGCTCAAAAGATGTACTCGACGACATCTGCGTCGGCTGTAAGGTCTGCACTATTGCGTGCCCATTCGGCACCATTAACTACAACACATCGACAGGTAAGGTCGTTAAATGCGATTTGTGTGGCGGCGATCCGGAATGTGTCTCGGCCTGCCCGACACAGGCGATCACCTATATCGATGCCAACGCAACTGGTCTGGACAAAATGCGCGCCTGGGCTGCCAAGACTGACAACGCGGCTGGCGCCTGAGGAGAAGAAATTATGAGTTGGACTAGAAAAATACTACGTGTCAACCTGACCAACGGTAACGTCGCTGAAGAAGCCCTGAATATGGAATGGGCGAACGACTACCTGGGCCAACGTGGCCTTGGAACTCGCTATCTGGTTGATGAAATAGACCCTGCGTGCGATGCGTTAGGGCCTGACAACAAGCTCATCATGACTACCGGCCCGCTCACGGGCACAATCGCTTCTACTGGTGGTCGTTACTCGGTTGTGTGCAAAAGCCCGCTAACCGGAACAGTTGCCTGTTCTAACTCTGGTGGTTTTTTTGGCGCTGAGCTGAAGTTTGCTGGCTGGGACATGGTCATTTTCGAAGGTAAGGCTGCGACGCCTGTCTACCTTAATATTGAAGATGATGTAGCTAAGCTGATGCCTGCCGATGATCTCTGGGGCCAATCAGTTTGGGCTGCAGATCATGCACTTCGCCAAAAGCACCAAGATCCTCAGGTGCGTATTGCCTGTGTTGGTCGATCAGCCGAAGAAGGTTGCTTGTATGCGGCCATTGTTAACGATCTGCATCGTGCAGCTGGCCGATCAGGTGTTGGCACTGTTATGGCGTCCAAAAATCTGAAAGCCGTTGTTTGCCGTGGTACGAAGGGTCTGGGTGGTATCGAAGACCCCAAGCGCTTTATGCAAGTAGTTAAAGATGGCAAGAAAGTATTGGCTGAAAATGCTGTTACTGGCCAAGGCCTACCAGCGTATGGCACGCAAGTCCTGATGAATGTTATCAATGAAGTGGGTGCACTACCAACCCGAAATATGACTGAAACCCAGTTCGAGGGTGCTAATGATGTTGGTGGCGAAGCCATGCATATCCCACGGAAGTCAGATGGCAAGCCTAACCTGACCACCAACGGGGCTTGCTTCTCCTGCACCATTGCTTGTGGACGCATTTCCACCATCGACCGTACTCATTTTTCTGTCAAAGACAAACCCGAGTACTGGATAAATTCTGGAGGTCTCGAGTATGAAGCAGCATGGGCTCTCGGCCCTGACACGGGTGTCGACGATATTGATGCACTTACGTACGCAAACTTCCTGTGCAACGAAGATGGTATGGACCCAATCTCTCTGGGTTCGACAGTTGCTGCTGCAATGGAGCTTTTCGAAACAGGTGTTATCACTACAGAGCACACAGGTGGTATGGAGCTAAAATTCGGTTCTGCTGAAGCACTGTGCTGGGCTGCGGAAGTTACGGCCAAGGGTGAAGGTTTCGGAAAAGATCTGGCTCTGGGTTCTAAGCGTTTATGCGAAAAATACGGTAAACCTGAACTGTCCATGACGGTAAAAGGTCAGGAATTCCCGGCTTACGACCCTCGCGGTATTCAGGGTATGGGGCTGGCATATGCAACATCCAATCGTGGTGCTTGTCACCTACGTGGTTACACGGTTGCTTCAGAGATTCTGGGTATTCCTGAGAAAACTGACCCACTGGAGTCGGCGGGCAAGCCGGGCCTGGTCAAGGCTTTTCAGGATGCTACAGCGGCGGTTGACTCTGCAGGTCTGTGTGTTTTTACAACGTTTGCGTGGACAATGGATGACATTGCTCCTCAAGTAGACGCGGCTTGCGAAGGTGACTGGTCTACAGAGCGCATGATGGAAGTTGGTGAGCGTATCTGGAATCTTGAAAAGGACTTCAATCAAAAAGCGGGTATTACCGGCGCTGATGACACGCTTCCAGCCCGACTGCTGAATGAGGGCGCTAATACCGGACCTGCAAAGGGCCGTACCTCAGAACTCCTGAAGATGCTTCCTGAGTACTATGAGCTTCGTGGCTACGGTGCTGACGGCTCCATGACTGACGAGACTCGTCAGAAATTTTCACTGCCAAGCTAGTCCTGCGACGAATAAGGCTTGCCACGTTGGCGAGCCTTATTTCGAGGTTTATCATATTTCTCAGGCGCAGCTTGACTGCGCCTGAATTGTCTCTAACGTTCGAAAAATTGTCCCTATCCTTACCACTCGTGCGAGGATGGGTTGATTGATTAATGAAAACGAATTCAGGATATGGCTATGCATTATGTGATCATTGGCGCAGGCCCTGCGGGTGTAAATGCAGCAGAGCATCTGCGTAAATTCGACCCATCCGGGAAAGTCACCATGCTGGTGGCGGAAGACGTCCCTCCTTATTCACGGATGGCGCTACCTTATTTTCTGGCAGACAATATTTCGGCAGAGGGCACGTACTTACGTAAAAATGCAGGCCACTTTGAAGATAAGGGCATCACCTTGAAGCAAGGGCGGGCAAGTTCTGTTGATACGGCAGCTAAGTGCATCACGTTGCTTGGTGGTGAAACATTGGGATATGACAAGCTTTTAGTGGCCTCTGGCGCCACAGCTACTCGTCCTCCTATTCCGGGGATTGACCTTGCCAGTGTCCATAACTGCTGGTCACTTCGTGACTCGCAAAAAATCGTCGGTAGCACGCAACAAGGCTCAAAAGTCATCTTGATGGGTGCCGGATTTATCGGCTGTATCATCCTCGAAGCACTAGCTGCGCGCGGCGTTGATCTTACTGTCATCGAGATGGAAAACCGTATGGTGTCTCGAATGACCAACGAGGTGATGGGCACAATGATCAAGGATTGGTGTGTAGCTAAAGGCATCAAGGTGCTGACCTCCACCAAAGTGACTGAAATCTCCGAAGTTGATGGTGATGATCCGTTACTAGTAAAAACTGAAAGTGGTGAAAGCCTGCCAGCCGATGTGGTCATTTGTGCGACAGGAGTACGCTCGAACACTGCATTCCTCGAGGGCAGTGGCATCAACGTAGACATGGGTATCGTTGTCGATGACTTCATGCAAACTAGCGCTGCCGATGTATACGCAGCGGGGGATGTTGCACAAGGTAAAGATCTATCTACCGGTGAATACTACGTTCAGGCTATTCAGCCCACAGCGGTTGAACATGGCAAGTTGGCAGCACAGAATATGGTTCACGGACACAAGACGCCACATCCGGGTAATGTAAATATGAACGTTCTGGATACTGTTGGTCTGATCTCTACCTCTTTTGGTATGTGGATGGGTGTTGAAGGTGGCGAAGAGGCAGAAATGTCCGATATTCCGAACTTCAAATACCTGAACCTTCAGTTTAAAGATGATGTTCTGGTTGGGGCGAGCAGTCTGGGAATGACACAACATGTGGGTGTTATGCGTGGACTGATTCAAACCGGAGTTCCTCTAGGTGATTGGAAGGATAAGTTGATGAAACAGCCTAACCGTATATCGGAAGCATATTTAGCCAGTACGCAGCGCCAACATGTCAATCTGGGTGCCGCGTAATTCAGAGGCGCTTAAGCAGGCAGCCTAGTTAGAGACCAATATTCCTCGATCATGAAAATTAAGTTCAAACTCTTCGCCACCTTGCAGGACCTGCTGCCTGTGGGCGCTGTCAAAAACATCGTGGAAATTGAAGTGGCACAAGATGTCTCGTTGAATGACATCATCGATGAATACCGGGTACCTAGAAAATTAGCGCACCTGGTATTGGTTAACGGTATTTTCCACTGCGAGACTGATCGTGATCAACGCGGTGTTTTGAAAGAAGATGATGTGCTTGCCATTTGGCCACCTGTGGCGGGAGGCTGATTGTCTTGAGCCATCCGGAAATAGTCTACAGCCGAGAGATGGGCTTAACGCATGACGACTTCTGGCGTTTGTTACCTCGTGCCATGGGCGAACATGCGTATGAGATTCAAGGAAGTACTGTGCATGCTAAAGTGTACGGAGGGACTCTGAGCATCAACTTAGGCCAGCTGCAGGAACGGCGTATAGCGTTGCTTCGATTACCGTTTGCCGAGGTCTCTTTTAAGTTCAATGGTATTGCTGAGCACGACCAGCAAGCATTTAAAGTGCACTTTGATTTACATTTTCAACGAGGGGGTGGCTAGTGAGCACTACCTGGAATAGATATGAGTGATCCTAAGCAAGTAGAAGCACCAGCCAGCGATAAATTTAATCGACCGCTAAAAGATTTACGCATATCCGTAACCGATCGCTGCAACTTTCGTTGTGTCTATTGCATGCCTAAAGCGGTGTTCAAAAAAGGCTACAAATTTCTACCCAAGGCAGAGCTACTCACGTTTGAAGAAATAGAGCGTGTCGTATCTGCTGCTGCTGATCTTGGCGTTACTAAGATTCGATTAACCGGTGGTGAGCCACTGCTGCGTCGTGATCTGGAAGAGTTGGTTAGCAAAATTCGTGGTGTTCAAGGTATTACCGATATCAGCATGACCACCAATGCTTCGCTGATGACGCGTGATAGAGCACGTAGTTTGCGCGATGCTGGACTTCAACGTTTGAATGTCAGCCTCGATGCCATGGACGATAAAACGTTCATGCGGGTTAACGATGTGGATGTGACTGTACAGACCGTATTAGATGGCATTGAGCACGCATCACTGGCTAATTTTGAATCCTTGAAGATAAATATGGTGGTCAAGAAGGGTCTTAATGACCAATCCATCCTGCCCATGGCGCGGTTTTTTCACGGTACAGGACAAATACTTCGCTTTATCGAATTCATGGATGTGGGTAATAGCAATGCGTGGAATCTTTCGCATGTCACCACCAGCCAGGAAATCGCCGATCTAATAAATGAAGAATTACCGATTACACCTGCCAAGGCCAACTACCGAGGCGAAGTTGCCAAGCGTTGGGAGTACCTCGATGGCGGTGGTGAGATTGGTATAATTTCCTCAGTGTCGGATCCTTTCTGTGGTGATTGCAGCCGAGCACGCTTAAGCGCGACTGGCAGCATCTACACCTGCTTATTTGCTTCGAGTGGACACGATCTGCGCCCATCGCTTAGATCAGGCGACGCCAACGCCGTACGCGAAGCGCTCAACAAGCTTTGGTCGGTCCGTGGTGATCGTTACTCTGAAACCCGGACCCAAGTCTCAGTCATCCGCCCCAAAGTCGAAATGTCCTTCATTGGTGGCTAGCCTGCGGGTCGGACCACCGTAACAAACTGTTTTTTATAGATAACTTGTTAAGTAAACGCTCAAAAAAGCGCCTAAAATGACCTTTTCATCGTTTATTTGAAATGTTTATATGTCGACATCCTATACAGGGAGCAGTGCATTGACTGTCCACCAGTGTTACTGAATCTGTTGAAATGGCCAGAAAATGGAATGGCCGTTTGTCATAATGGAACGTACGCAGTCCAATCATGCACGCTTAGACTATGACCATTATTGTCTTCGATTCCGGTGTTGGTGGATTATCTGTGCTGCGTGAAGCGCGTATGTTAATCCACAATCAGCAATTTATTTATGTGGGTGATGATGCTGGGTTTCCATATGGGGATTGGGAAGGTGAAGCGTTAACCCATCGCATCGC
>JBLIIE010000136.1:0-13498 GCA_047634635.1 Granulosicoccus sp.
ATCCACCCTGCCCCTAGTTTACTTTCAGCGGCAAGAACACCCACTAAATCCAGCACTAGAAGCTTGGCAGTTTGCGTAACTTCTGGCCGCAGCTCGGTAATATTGAGCGCTTAGGTAAATAATGCTGTTGGATGGAAAATTTCCGATAGATTGTAATTTTCTGCCTCTGTGTCATCGTTTCTACCGTACCTTCAAAACAATCGTTCAAGATGAATCACGAGAAATACTATATTATAATACAACATTGACTCCTCCCCCCACTTATCTCGGAATTGTCCTGAATAGCTAGTGGGTTACGCAGGCAGAGTGACAAAAGGTGCTGTTAATATTTTAATAGTGGTACATGAACGAATTTGCATAAAATCTCTCATCTTTTTTATGCACTCCAACCACGATAAGAGTCTCATTTTTTTTAAAAACGCCTCTCCACACAAACCGGATACATCCAGGATGCATACTTGCGTTGTCAGTATGTACTAACCCATTTAATGCACCGAGAAATTCTCGGCTTTTGTAGACTCCCAAGTCAGTGCGTATGGCACACCTATCCTTGGTAAATCTAGATTCCCCAAAGTTGTCGATATCTTTCTTCCCGAATCGTTTTACAAATGACTGATAATCGAGTTTTTCCTCAGCTTCCAACATTTCATCAAAAATTTCTTCGGCAGCTAGACGGGTTTCTTCAGTTCCAATCATGGTTCTTTTATCCCAGTTCCAGAGTACCATTGCTCATTTGCGTTTCTAGTTATAGTGAAGTCATAGGAATCAAGCCTACTCAAACGCAATTCTGTGAGTGCATATGTGATTACCAAAAATGTATCGCTTAACGCCTCTTAAACAAGTCTATTACAGGTACTGTCACGCATACTAAATGTCACGTCTACCGAGTATATCTTGGGCACCTTTTTGAGTGTATCGTCACCACTGAGTAAATGGACCACAAGCTGCGCCGCAATTCGACCAACCTCAGCAGGATCTACTTTTACAGTACTAATGGAAGGCGAGGAATATCGGGAGACTTCGAAATCCCCAAAACCTGCGACCCCCACATCTGATGGTACTTGCACACCCTCCTCTCGCAATGCGGTAATTACACCAAAGGCTGGGGAGTCTGATACGCAAAAAATACAATCAATATCGTCAAAATAGTGTTTGAGATTTTTACCTACGTCATACCCATCCTTGATAGACAGCGGTGGCGTACCAAAACGTATCATTCGATGGGATGACAGACCGGCTGCTTCCATCGCCTTGGTAAATCCTGATCGTCTGGCGGAGCCGCGTGTCCACTCATCATTTGTTTCACAAAGAAACGCTATATTGCGGTATCCAAAGGAGATCAATCGCTCCGTCATATCAAAAGACGCCTTCTCGTTCGAGAAACCGACTGTGTAGCCAATAGGCTTTGGTGGTAACTCCCAAAGTTCTATGACTGGAATCTGTGCGCGTTTGAGCAGTTTAATTGTGCGCGGTGTATGACCATCGTAAGGTAGTGCTATCGCCTCTGGGCGACGTCTCAGCATGCTCTCCACAAGCTCTTCTTCGCGCGCCATGGAATAGTCTGTATGCCCGAGAAGTACCTGCAAGCCTGTTGTCTCTATTGACTCAGTGAGTGCCTGTAACATTCTTGCATAGTGAACGTTGTTTAGCGAGGGAATCAGAGTGGCCACAAAACCCGATTTTTTCGTTGAGAGACTACCTGCCATTTGATCCGGCACATAGTTCATTTTACTGACTATCTTGAGTATGCGTTCGCGAGTGCTTTTCGATACTGCGCCGTCTTTTCGTAGCGCACGCGATACCGTCATACGCGAAACTCCCGCAGCAACAGCCACCTCTTCCATAGTGACCAGACTTGACTTAGCTCGACGCGACATGAATTATCGTACTCATCATTTGTGTCCAGTGTAGCGCCATTAGCCGTTGCCGTAAAAACTTCTATTTCAAGACAATCACAGGTTCAAAGAAAGCGGATGTAATTTGGGGCAGGGATTTCGTAATCATAGCCTGTGGCTTCAAGCAAGCCTGATTCGACATCCCGCTTGAACAGGGTTAACCATGATGAATCCTGGTTGGCAACTATCACAGCTTTTCCGCAAGGTGTGATGGAAAAGTGGCGTGGAAATTTACCCCCTGTGGATACAAGACCCATTCGCTCTAACTTGCCATCCTCTTGCACTTTGAATATAGCCAGTGAGTTATCACCACGATTAGACACATATAGGAAACGAGCATCTGGCGACAGTTTGATTTCTGAAACATAAGAAACCTGATCGCGGTTCTCAAGTGTCGACTCATACTGAATGGGTATCAAACGTGATTTAGATTGTTCAGGATCAGATTGGTCTAGCTGCGCAACGCACACAGAATTAAATAGCTCATTGGATACATAACAGATATCCAACGTTGGATGCATAGCCATATGCCGAGGGCCAGAACCTGCCTCAAATTTAATATGAGTGTCTGGTGTCAGTTGCCTTGTTTCAGAATTGTATCGGTACTGAAATACAGCATTTTCACCAAGATCAGGAATGAATACCCATCCTTTCCAGAAGTGCGCACAATGTGCGTGAGGGCCAACCTGTCTATTCGACCAATGATCTTCGCGAGTACTGACTTGACGCCATTCATCCTCGGGGCGATAAAACTGCTTGAAGCTTTGAATTATGGAGCCAAGCTTGCCGGTATTATCAACCTCCAACACATCAATTATGGCATCCCAATAATTGATAACAATAGCGATGTCCTTTTGGGGCGACAGTGCCAGATAGCATGTTGATTTACCTGAGGCTTGAAAAGAGCCCATTAGTTCCAATGAAGAGTCTTCGGCAATAGCGTATTGCAGCACCTCACCTTGGTTCTGAATGGTTTCAACTATTGAATACATCATCGAACCATTGCCGTGCGGAATAAGGACCGCAGGATTTAACGCATCAACAACTTCTCGTTCCATCAGCTGACCGTCCGTGGTGAGCGTCAACCCATAAATACCTTTACCCGATGTTGGTGCATGGGGCTGATGGGCCAGAGCATCCAGATCTGTATAGGTACCCACTAACAGGTTGTAACTAGTGTCCAATTCTATGGATACAGAACTCAAAATACTCTCCGGTAATAGCTGGTTGAATGAAAGATGGAAAAGGCCACGGTCAAGCAGCAAGTGGTTAGTCTGGACTAACCTTTAACTGCACCTGCAGTCATGCCAGTAATTATCTGACGAGAAGCAAACAGCGTAAAAATGATGGGAGGAATAGCTAGCAACATACCCGTAGCCATGATGACGCCCCATTCAACGTTGAATTCCGACATGTTGTTCACAATCAATATAGGAACAGTTTTGGTATCTCGGTCTGACAAGGCAGAAGCTAATAAATATTCATTCCACGCAATGCGAAATGTAAATATCGCGGCAGCCGCTAAACCGGGCTTAATGAGAGGAAGCACTACTTTGAAAAACACCTGAAAAGGTCCCGCACCGTCCATGCGTGCTGCTTCTTCGAGTTGCCGTGGTACTTGAACGATAAAGCTTTGCAGTATCCAGATGACGAAAGGCAGATTCATTGCCACATAGATCAGGATGATGCCTGAATGGGTTCCTGCCAGACAGACATCCCCTCTACCGCCAAAGTTGTCTCGAATCAGAGCACCGAACCAACTGGCTTTCGATATGCAGAATTCGTTATTCCAAAGACCAAATACTGGCACTAACAGTACCGCTGGCGGCACCATACGAACCATCAGTGTTGTGCCAGAAGCTGTGTCACGTCCCATGAAGCGAAAGCGCACCAGTGCATAGGCTGCCATACAGCCAATTATCAAGGTTAGCGTGGTTGAGACTAATGCGATGATTAGCGAGTTTACGAATGCCCCGCCAAACTTCAAGGCGCAAAAATCCAGATGATCAAGCTCGTACGGTAAAATATCGCACAGCGCAGTTTCATAATTCTGAATAGTGGGCATAAACAGCAACCCACTGGTACCTGAAATTATATCAACATCCAGCTTAAACGAATTTATAAACATCAGGGCTATCGGCCCTACTGCCATGATTATCAACATCACCACAATTGCGTAGAACGCTGGATGCTGTGACCCTGAATGTTCTTTTTGCGCAGCCATTACAAATCTTCCTCAATAGCTCTCTGCGCTTTAGCCAGGCGGTATTCCTGCCACCGGTTGAAAGCCAGCATGAACAGAGTAAGCAGCATTAACATAATTAATAAATAGTTGGACATAGCAGCAGCCACACCCAACTCCCTAAACTCTGTTGCTGTTCGAGAGATACGCAAGGCTAGAATTTCTGTGGATAACCCTGGACCGCCTTCAGTCATAACCAGAATAACTTCCAATACCTTAAAAGCATCTATAAGACGCAAGAGCCCAGTGACAATAAGGACTGGCATCATCAATGGCAACTTGATATAGATGATCTGCTGCCAAGGTGTAGCACCGTCAATGCGAGCAGCTTCCAGCGCTGATCGCGGCAAAGACTGCAATGCTGCCAGTGATAAAATAAATATGAAGGGTGTCCATTGCCAGATATCTGCAATGATCACAGAGAGCAAGGCGTGCTGCCCTAACCAGTCAACACCCTCTAAACCAACTGATTTCAGTGTGTTATTAAAAACACCCACAGTTGGGTGGTACATATAGCGCCAGACAAGTCCTACCACTACCGGTGCAATCATCATGGGTAGTATGAATAAGGTGCGTAGTACGGACATGCCGCGTAGCTTTCTATCAAGTAGCAACGCCAACCCCAGTCCTATAAACATTTCAACAGTAACAACCGTCACTGCAAATTTTAAGGTGACCGCGACACTCTCGCGGAAATTTGGATCGTTCCAGAGCGTTATGTAGTTGGCTAACCCGGTAAATTCCGACTCGCCCAGCGATTGGCTGGGATCCCAGTCGCGAAAACTCCCGTACACCATGTACCCAAGCGGATACAACAATGCAAGCACCATGATAAGTAGCGCTGGTGCCAGGAACAAATAAGGGGTGAGCCGATTGAAAGTCGTTGCACGCATGGCAAGTTTCAAGTCTTAGTTGGCGAATTGAATGGGCGCGCCGCTGAGGTTGACACCGCAGCAACACGCCCTATCTCGGACATTACTGCCAGGTGTAGTACCCAGCTTCTTCCATTACGACTTTTGCTCGGCTAGCAACACCATCCAGAGCTTCCTGCACATCCAGGTCTTCTGTCAGAACTTTGGATAACGTGGTACCCAGGTCTGCATTGATTTTGCCCCATACAGGGATGATTGGACGCCAATCCGGATCAGCATGCTGCAGTGCTTCACCAAAGGTTTTCATGTGTGGGAATTTCGCATTCACATCCGCATCTTCGTGTGTAGAGAACCGAGAAGGATTTCCACCTGCCAAAGCCACTAACTTGTCGCCTTTCTTAGACGTCAACCACTGCATGAGCAGGAAAGCGGCTTCTTTGTTTTCTGCATTTTTTGGAATGCCGATTCCGAATCCGCCAGTTTGACTGCCTCGACGAACATCCATTGGATGCATTGCCCAACCAACTTTACCCACAACCTTTGACTTTGAAGGATCATCAATTTGACCTGCAACAACGGTGGTATCCAAGAACATTGCAGTGTTGCCTGACAAGAAAGAGCCCAGTGCTTCACCGAAACCGAAGCTTGCAGCGCCTTCAGGGCCACACTCAACAATGGTTTTCAGCGCGTTGGCAGCTTTCACACCCGCTGCGTTGTTAACGATAGGGTTCCAGCTGTCGTCAAATACCTTTCCGCCCATAGGCGCTAAATGTAGCAAGAACGCATGAGCCGCATGATGACCTGATGCTGCACGAGAGCTCAGGCCACCCATTCCAGGCTCAAGTTCAGGAATCTTACAAGCGATGTCCAGCATTTCGTCGTATGTTTCTGGAACTTTTAGACCGTGCTTTTCAAAGATGTCTTTTCTATAGCCAAGAACCGATGTTTCAGCCCCGTAAGGCATACCGAATAGGGACCCTGTTTTACCTTGCAGGTAGCCTTTGTCACCACCAGCAAAACCGATGTTATAAACATAGCCATCGATCAAATCTGCTGAGTCATAGGTCGGATCAGACAGCTTAGGGTTCATGAAATACCGTGCAAGATTTTCCAACTGATCGGCATAGACGTAATCGGCCTTGGAAAAAACCACATAAGCGATAAGATCGTAATCTCCCTCATCCTGCCCCAATTCCAATGTCTGCCGTTCACGCATCTTCAGATAAGGTAGTTGATCTACCTCAACGTTGATACCAGTCTCTTTGGTGAATTCGGGAAGAATTTTTCTTACCGCGTCATAATGCGGGTGTGCTGGAAAATTTACTACCAACGTCATTCCAGCGTAGTCATCGTACGGTCCTGCCATGGCTTGACCGGCAAACAGTACTGACGCCGCCGCCGCATAACGCAACGATTTGGTGATACTGAGCATCTGCTCCTCCTAGTTAAACAACAAAATAACGAGCGTTTACTAGCTAATTGCTAGTTCGCTACTCGTGTCAAACAAATGTAAATCTGCACAATTCACGCTGAATCTGAGTTTTTCCCCTAAAGCGATGGGAGTATCGGATTTAAGCTCGACCATAACTTTCTGGCCACCACATTCTCCAATGAGTACAGATTGCGCGCCCACGTATTCAGAAATGACGACATTAATGTCGATAGCTGCATCCTCAGACGCCTTGGTATCGTAATGAAGGTCAGACGGGCGGATACCTATATCGACGTCATCGAGTTTATAAGTTTTCAAACGTGCTTCTGTTCGCCCATCGCACCGTATTTTAAATCCTTCGCCTTCGAGAAATAGACTATCGCCCTCTAAGGTGATTCGTGCGTTAAGGAAATTCATGGGCGGTGAACCCAGAAAACCTGCAACAAATTTATTGATTGGCTTTTTGAAAAGCTCTTCCGGCGTACCTTGCTGCTGAATTCTGCCTGCATGCATAACAACAATACGATCAGCAAGCGTCATTGCTTCTATTTGATCGTGGGTTACGTAAATCATATTCTTGTGCACACGCTGACGCATCAGCGCAAGTTCGGCACGCATCTGTGTACGCAATTTCGCATCAAGATTTGATAACGGCTCGTCGAACAAAAATGTTGAACTATCGCGCGTTAGGGCACGCCCCATCGCAACACGCTGACGTTGTCCACCCGACAATTCAGCAGGCTTGCGGTGCAAAAAATCAGTCAATCCCAGTATTTCTGCAACATCTTGTACTTTCCGGTTTATTTCGTCCTTGGGAAGCTTCGCCAACCGAAGAGCAAACGACATATTCTTGGCAACGTTCATGTGCGGATACAACGCGTAGTCCTGGAAAACCATAGCCAGATCCCGCTCTTTAGGTTCTAGGTGACTAACTGGGCGACCATCGATATAGATCTCCCCGTCCGAGACCGTTTCAAGCCCGGCGATCATTCGCAGCGTAGTGGATTTTCCGCAGCCCGAGGGCCCAACCAATACGGTGAATTCAGCATCTTCCATCTCGAGATCAACCCCGTGCAGCACTTCTACGTTACCGTAGCGCTTCTTCAGGTTTTCAAGCTTGATTTTCGGCATAACTTGGCTGCAGGTCGGTTGTAAGCGGCTTCTGACCATCAAATCGAAAGTTGGTTGATCAAAATGTTACCGGTAACATTCTCAGGCCACAATAATACCTGCGGTCAAAATTAGTGCAAGCAATATTTTGTGAAATTGTTAATTTGCTGGAAATGTTTCTCGCGCTAGCAAGGTTCACTTGCAAAAAAGATACGCAATCTACAACCTCAAAAGTCTCAATAACTCGATTCACTTTTTCGGATCCTTACTGGCAAAACGTATTTAACATCCCAACAACGGCAGATGTTTCAAGCTGTGGTAGCGAAGCGCAAGCGGTATACAGTGCTTCAGCTCTTGGGTGGGTATTGAATCACCGATATTGAACACAATGGCTCGATTTCCATCGTATTGAAACAACTTCCCGTAGACCTCTTTAAACGTCTCAACCAATACGGTCTGAGAGTTAAAATACACACCAAAGTTTTCAAGTTTTTTCAAACTCCATGCTATTCGTACAGTGCTGCCCTTTAGCGATAGTAACTAGGCTCACCCCACTTTAGCGTTTCTTCACTATTTGTAATGTCGTATTCGGTGGCTACAGTTAAAATATCGGCTTGAATCTGCAATAATTTTAGTCGTGCTTGCAGTGGGTAGTTTTTAAATACACTATCTACCTTGCTGTCTATTAGCGCCTCTATAACCTCTGCTCGATTACTCGTGTGCGAACAAACTCAGTGCCTTGCCTTATCGTCTGCTGATTGCCATAAACGTAAAAATCACAAATCCATCGTCAACTTATGACCTTGATTCGGACTCGGTTATGAATCTGACAGTTCCAGACACACGAATTGAAGCGCCTCTCTCGTTGTCGAGTTGTGCGCGAATCAATGATCGTGCTCCCATATCCTCACCCTGAACAATATCAATGGAGCCACCGTGTGACCACTGAATATCTCTAAGATAACCGGCAAAGGCAGCTGTTGCTGCACCGGTTGCAGGATCCTCAAGTACCCCACCAGAGGCAAACGCATTTCGCGTATGAAACTTCTGTGCAGACTCCGCGAATACAAACATGACAGTAACCAAACCCGCTTTATTCATAAATTCTCGTCCAGCATCAAGTTCATAATTCATAGCAGCTAATGCTTCGCGGGAGTCAAGCCCCATGACTAAGTGATTTGCGCCACCATTAGCAAATGCCGGAGGTAGCTGCGTGTCCAGATCTGCTTGCGTGTATCCAAATATTTGCAATGCCTCTGAGACCATTGCCAAATCTGCAGCCGTTGATGCAGTGTGAGGTGACTGCAATGCAGCGGAGTAGCTGTCAGATTTAACAAACCCTTCAACCGTTATGGGGGTCTCGTTTAGTTGTAGCGGGTAGATTCCAGCGCCATTTCGCATCGCCAAAGCGGCTCCCAGAGCAATAGTTGCATGGCCACAGAACGGCACCTCGGATTCTGGCGAAAAATAACGAGCCCGCCATCCATCTTCAGCAGGCTCTACGAATACAGTTTCCGAATACCCCACCTCTGCCGCGATCGCGCGCATCCGTTCAACAGGAGGGTGCTGCTCGGAAATATGGACTCCAGCTGGGTTACCTCCGCTGTCATGATCTGAGAACGCCGAAATTCTTAATAAATCCATATCAGTGAACCATCTCAGTTATTGGGTTTTCTTAGAATCGTCTGCAGGATTTCCAATCGATGCACTGCATAACCAGTCGCCAACAGTGTAGTTCCACACAACACCCGTTCTGATGCTGTACCCATAGCACCCTGTATCCAAAGTGCATGAACAACACTCGCGACTACTTAGCCCTGCCCGAGCAAGGAAGGAACGGCGACTTTGAGTAGGAAGGCGCATAGATTTCCCGAGCGATGTTGCAGTCTAACTCCACGAAAGATAATACCACTGACACCCATTAGAGGATTTTTATCCTTAGCGTTTGCTCCGCCCACATTACCATGTACGTTATGGTTGCTGGGAAAGTGGATATTCCTGATATATCTGCGCACCATCGGGCAGAATCTCCCAGGAAGCTTTTGAACCTACGAAGATATGTCGTCCAATTTCAATTGACGGGTCACCATTCACACAACCCAGTGTGACTCCGTGTACAACTCCCTCGAAAACGCCACAGAGTGTGGATCCGCACTTACTGCAAAACTGCAGACCAAATCCCTGCTTTCCTACATAGGATGTCAGTAAATCTTCTCCGCTTATCCAATGAAATTCAGTGGGGTTCACGCAAGCATAGGCAGATGCCTGAGAACTGAAGGCTTTACGGCATCGGGAACAATGACAAGACCTTGCGTCGCTTAACTCCCCAAAGACTGAATAACTGACTTCCCCACAAAAACATTCTCCCGTTATTGTCACAGCATGACCTCCTCAATTCAGAATGCACAAGATAGCACTTGACTCAAACGAAAGCTTATTGCAACCCAGACAATACTCAGGCTATCGATGCTAATTTTATAAAATGGAGCCCAACACTTCCAGAGTGCTCAGAACGGTACAAAACTCGCCATGTAAACTAGCTAGATGAGCCTCACGAACTTGCTGCTCTGAATAGTGGGTACCGTCCACACCTACACGATAATAAGTGCTGCTTTGCTCATTTGAGCTTTGTCTCCCTATTTATTGAAACATCACTGGAAGTATTGATACGCCATTCCTGCGGTTGTACTATTTGCTGAATCGATTTTCAGTCCTTATCAGTAAACATAAGAGGAAGTCCTGCTTAATGCGCAAAAGTGTGATCTAAATTGGCAAGTTTGGAATGATAACGGTAAACTCATGAAGCTTTAAGAACCCTCGACTTAGATGTGACTAGTCGGGGCTGTAGGGGTATGCTGCCCACATCAACTTTAGTTGATTGAAGGCCAAGCACCCGCAATCAAGAACGGGCAAAAGCCACACTATAAACTTGGAGAAGTAGGTCATGTTGAACAATAAGACTGTAATGAACCTGATGGTGGCAGCCGCCCTCACAGCGCTCACTACCTCTAGTGCACTTGCATCAGACGTCACTCTGAAAATGCATCAATTCTTGCCAGCGCAGGCAAATGTCCCAAAACTCATTCTGGATGTCTGGGCAGATGCTGTTGAGAAAAGTTCGAATGGAAGCATCACCATCGATCATTATCCATCCATGCAGTTGGGCGGAGCACCTCCTGGCTTACTGGATCAGGCAATTGATGGCGTTGCAGACATTGTATGGACAGTCGTCGGCTACACGCCGGGCCGCTTTCCCTCGACGGAAGTATTTGAGCTGCCCTTTATGGTCGAAGATGCCCGCGCGGCTTCTTGTGCTTACTGGACCATGTTCGAAGAACACATGGAAGACAACGAATTCAAAGATGTCAAAATTCTAGGTACTTGGGTCCACGGACCCGGCATGTTCCACACCATGGACCCCGTTGAAACACCTGCTGACCTTCAGGGAATGAAAATTCGCGGAGGTTCGCGGTTAGTGAATCAGCTGTTGGAACTCGCTGGTGCTACACCGGTTGGCATGCCTGTACCTGCGGTACCTGAAGGATTAGCCAAGGGCGTAATCGATGGCACAACTATTCCCTGGGAAGTCACTACGGCTTTAAAAATACCTGAGCTTGTAGAAAACCACACAGAGTTCGAAGGCCCTGCCTTGTACGACCTGACGTTTGTTCTGGCTATGAATAAAGATAAGTATGCCAGCCTGACGGACGCTCAGAAAAAAGCCATGGACGATAACTCTGGGCTCAAATTCTCTGTTTTTGCAGGTGGAGTGCAGTCAGATGCTGACGGCCCAGCCCGGGAGTTTGCTATCGAGAACGGCAACAACATCATCACAGTAACGGATACTTCTGAGTGGCAGACATTGGTCAACCCTATTTATGATACCTGGGTTGCTGACATGGCTAGCAAAGGTATAGACGGGCAAGCTCTCATTGATCAAGCGAAATCACTGATGAGTGGCGATTGCAAAGGTGCTACCGGCTCACTGTAGAGTTCATGACGATTCGTAATAGCGAATAGTGCACATGCCAAAGGCTCTGTCGCGGTCTATTCAAGACTTCGACAGAGTCGCGTCCCTTTTCTCATCTAATGCTTAACGCTATAGAAAAACTGGCGAGAGGGTTTGCGTTGCTTGGCGGCGCAACCTTATCGTTTTTAATTCTGCTTACCTGCGCATCTATCGTTGGTCGCTCACTCAACTCGATTTTTCACAGTGATTGGAGCCAAACCACGATTCCTGAGTTCGCAAACTATCTGCTCAGCCTGGGTGTAGGCCCTATCAATGGTGATTATGAGCTAGTAGAGGCTGGAATGGTCTTTGCGATTTTCGCATTTATACCACTCTGCCAATGGCATAATGCACATGCAAAAGTCACCATATTCACCTCCAAACTCCCACCCAAAGCCCAGCGCTTACTCATCGCAATTATCGAGTGCGTGTTTGCTTTGGTGCTGATTGTTATCGCCAAACAATTGTTCGAGGGAATGGAAAGTAAACGCAACTCTGGACAGGTAACCTTTCTGTTGGAATATCCGCTCTGGTGGTCGTATGCTCTAGGATTAAGTGCAGCTATAGCCTCAGCAATAGTGGCAAGCGTTCTGGCCGGCGCACGCCTGATGGAGTTGTCTACAGGGCGCAAGCTGTTACCTGAATCCAAGGATGCAGAACATTGACTGACTTGATGATAGGGCTGTTGTCATTCCCTGCATTATTAGCACTGGTATTCCTTCGCGTACCCATTGGCTTAGCCATGTTTCTGGCGGGATTTATTGGTCTGGTGCTGGTCACTGGAGACATAAGCCTGCCCTTTGCTCGATTGAAAAGCGAGACTTACACCACCTTCTCCAGCTATTCCCTTTCGATCGTACCGATGTTTTTACTGATGGGACATTTCGCCACCTTGGGCGGAATGAGCCAGGCATTATTCAAAGCTGCTGAAGGGTGGTTAGGGCATCGAAAAGGAGGAGTGGCCATGGCCGCTGTCGGTGCTTGCGCCGGTTTTGGTGCTATCTGTGGGTCATCTCTTGCCACTGCCGC
The DNA here is from genome assembly GCA_047634635.1 of Granulosicoccus sp. Taxonomy (GTDB): domain Bacteria; phylum Pseudomonadota; class Gammaproteobacteria; order Granulosicoccales; family Granulosicoccaceae; genus Granulosicoccus. The sequence goes on from JBLIIE010000136.1 coordinate 12,590, forward strand.
GACAATGAGTCGCGTTGCCCTACCCGAGCTTCGTCGCTACGGATATTCCGGTGGGTTCTCGACAGCAACACTTGCCGCAGGCGGCACTCTGGGTATTCTGATACCCCCATCGATTGTCTTGGTCATTTACGCAATACTCACAGAACAGAACATCGCAAAGCTATTTCTTGCCGCATTCATTCCGGGCATTCTGGCAGCCATTGGCTACATGCTCACTATTTCTATTTATGTTCGCATACATCCTGAATCTGCTGGGACTCGCCCGCGAGTAGCGTATCTGGACAGATTTAAAGCCTTTATAAAAATTTGGCATGTACTGCTTTTGTTCCTGTTGGTTGTCGGTGGCATCTACCTAGGATGGTTTACGCCCACCGAGGGTGCTGCGGTTGGAGCATTGGGTACCGGCATGTTTGCTTGGCTCGCAGGTGGTTTGAATCGCGTAACGATTGCAGATAGTTTTTACGTAACCGCACGCACATCTGCCATGATTTTTTTTATCGTGCTGGGCGCTGCGTTTTACAACGGATTCCTCGCGATTACCCAAGTGCCACAAGAAGCAGCCATGTGGGTTGCCCAAAGTGGCTATAACCCTTGGCATATCCTGATCCTGATACTAGTTTTCTACCTATTATTGGGCTGTTTGATGGACAGCTTGTCGATGATCTTGCTGACCATTCCTATCTTCTGGCCAGTCGTACAGGAACTCGACTTCAACTTGGTGACAATGGTTGAGCTTCAATCTTACAAGTTGGATGCACTCATCGCCAGCGGAGCCGAACTATCCACATCTGCTCTTGAAAATGCGCAGACCATGCTAAGTAGTGGACAAGAATTAACCCGGGAAATCACTCGTGAGCTTGGATTACGCGGTGTCAGTAAAGGCTCACTAAGAGGTGCCAATATTGAGCA
>JBLIIE010000137.1:0-13307 GCA_047634635.1 Granulosicoccus sp.
GACAACTGGCTGTGGCAGAAGGAAAGCGTTCCAGTCGGTCTGGGAAGAGTAAGGCATCTGCAGATATATCGGAACAGGATCAGCCTCTGTGGGAAGCGTTGCGTGGATTGCGTAAGCAGTTGAGCGAGCTTGCTGGCGTGCCCGCTTATATCGTATTTAATGACAGCACGTTGGTGGATATGATTGCGCTAAAACCCCGGGATGAATCCGAAATGGCGATGGTATCTGGAGTCGGTGAACACAAGCTGGCGCAATACGGCGATGAATTTCTGGGTGTGATCAGAGACTACGCCTAACGGTTCTGGCGGCTAGTGCAGCCAGTCGTTTGTATCGCGTTTGGAGTAGTGAACTTCGCGCTCCAGTAGTTGCCCTTTGACACAGAAGCGTTCCCAGCCCGTTTGCTTGTCGTAGGGAGGTCGTTGAGATTGGTTGGTCCACGAGCGGTAACGTGCGACCAGCGTTTCATCCTGGTTGCGTTCTTCGAGCCATTGAACTTTGAACACGGTGCCGTCACGTGTTTCCACATGTGTTCGGGATAGCGTCAGGCCATGGCTTTGTGAGAGGCCAAACAATTGCTCAAAATCGTGTGTCGGGGTGTTAATGTCCATAAGCATAAGCTTATCGTTAGCACCAACGTCCACGCCGAGACGGTTCTCACGTTTTAGGTTACGCGCTGGCGTTTTTACCAAGTTTGGGTAAACGTTGCTGCACCAATAGCCAGTTATCGACATATTTGTGAATCAACACACTGGCTACAGTACAGACCACCAGGGAGATAAAAACGAAAAGGTAGGCGGCGGTTTGGCCTTCACCCAACAGCGGTGGCAATACTTTGCGAAGTACACCCAGAGTGAAAATATGGCTCAGGTACAAGGCGTATGATGCGTCTCCCAGAAGGATACCTAATCGCCATTCCTTGACGTTGATAAATAAACAGGCCATCACAATGAGTAGCGACGGGATACCAAATTCGAATATACGGGGAATTGGCAAGTGTAGGAATAACATGATTGTTCCCAGAATTAGCAGTGCCCAACTCGATGATGAGGAGAGTCGCAATTTACGCTTCCAGGCAAGTGCCAGTAGCATGCCCAAGACAAATTCAAACACCATTGATTTGGCGAAAAAATGAGCAACAGCTGATTCTCCATTGTTGAAGTACTGTGCAAGTAGGAACACAGCACTAATCACCAACGTAATGAAAGCTATGCGATATTTTTCAATGAAAAACAACGAAAGCGCGAAAACGAAATAGAAATACATTTCGAAATTCAGAGACCAGCCTGGTGCAACGATGGGCCAGGCTTCAGTTGTGGTGACCATGCTCCAGTGAGGTATGAATCCGAGACTTAAGAGCAAAGCTGAGGTGTCGTATTGCGTTGCTTTAAACACCGACGGTAGCAGTAGAAGAATTGCGCCCATTAGTAGGGTAAAGAACCAGTAAAGAGGTATGACTCGTCGCGCACGATTTACAATGAACTGGCCAAACGTATTGGTTGGCTTTGCGATATAAATCATGATGAAGCCAGAAATGACGAAAAATATATCTACGCCAAAACTACCTGCATGCCCAAGGTGTTGTTCATACTGTTCTACCTGTATGACAGTGTGGCTGTAAACCACAGCCAGCGCCGCTACAGCACGCAGGTATTGCAGGGCGTGCAGTCTCATGGATTACTGGGTGGCTGCACGCAGCAATGCTGCGTAGTATCTGCTACCCATCTCGCGTAAGGCTTCTGCCCCAAAATGTATGCAGCTAGTGTTGCCACAAGGGTAACCGTTTGCTGGGACTAGATCATCGTGATTAGAAAGGGCTGAAAATGCTGTTACGTTGGGTAGGTTTCTATGTGCATTATCGATGATCTGCTTTGCTGCTGAAAACTGAGACAGATCGTCGCGACTATCAATTCCAAGCGACATTGTTCCTGTAATAAACGGAATATTGCTGTCTGCACTGCGTAAAGCTGCTCCTCTGGCATCTGCAGAAATACTCACTCGCAGTTGCTGAACCAATTGCTCTAGGTTCGCCGCATAGCTTTGGGCGCAGGTATCGTTAGAATCGGATTCGCCCTGGTGCCATAGAATACCGCGTAGTATACCACCGGATTCCTGTAAGGCCATGTTTGCACGCGTGACTGCCCGGTCAAAAAGCCATGTGTTGCCCAGAGCAGCGTCAAAGCTTGTTTGTGCATTCCATTGCCCAGGTGGGCCAATGTCATTGGCACAAAATGCAGAGCCTGACCATGCTGCAGGTACCAATACAATCTCACGAGACGTGTTCGGTAAAGCCGCCTTTGCGAAGCTCAAACCCAAACCTATGTAGTCTAGTGCTTTGCCATTGCTGCTGTCTGGATCCAGCGGCACATGCAAAGGATCCTCAGCTGTGGTTATTCGTGGAGTATCGGCGTTAACATTGGGAGATGTGAAGTCTGCTTGCTCCAAAAATATATCGAATTGATCATTTTCGCTAACGTTCAGCTGTCTGATTCTGGGGTTTGGCTCGTCTGGCTCACCTGCAGAGGCTCGACGAGTGCCATCTTCGCTAAAGCCAACCATGTTGCTCTGACCGACAAGTAGATAAACGTCAGGTGCATTCACAGGGACAATACTGATGGACAGTGTTATTTCATGACTTGTCATGCCGTCACTTGCGGACAGACGAAATTGACGCTGCTGAGCGAGGATCGGAAGATCGGCAATGGCCAGAGACAGAACTAGCTGACTGTTATCGCTATTTGGGATCAGGGACAGTTGACTAAAATTGCTGGTTAAAAATGCCTCATCTGTAGAGCTCACACCCGCGATGTTCAGTTGGACCGGGGTAACGTGGTCGTTTTGGCGACTTAGTTCTAATGGAATGATCAGGCCGGCAGCGCTACCTTCTACCAAAACCAAGGTTTCCTGAGGTAGCATCAATTTGAAATCAGATGGGGTGCTGCGCATGTCTGATGAACAGGCTGCTGATAGCAAGACAGCAACAAATAATAGGCAGCTCAATAGAGCTTGAGAGACAGCTCTAGAGATTTTCAGGTTTTTCATGAGTCAAATTCAAGCAAACAGCAAGCCTAATTATGTGCTTGTCTGAGGTGGGAGACGTTATAAATGTCTCGAGAACAGGATTATCGGTCGTTACGGGTTCTTAACTGTTGCGAAAATAGTACGGTTGCAATGTTAGTTCTTAGGGAGCAACGCAGTTAGTTCATCGTAATAACGAACACCCATCTCACGCAGGGCCAGCGCACCAAAGTGTACACAGGAGCCTTCGCCGCAGGGATAGGCCGGCGGAATTAAATCGTCACTATTAACGAACCCCGTCATAGGAATCGTGGTTGCTATATTTCGGTGGACTGCATCGACCATCAGTTTGGCGACTCCGAAAGGTAGTTGGCTGCCACGCGAATCAGCGCCTTTGGACATCGTGCCTACGATAAATGGAATGTCCGAATCAGCCCCGCGAGCGCCAGGGCCTCGTGCGTCTGCAGCGATGTTAGATCGCAGAGAGCTTGCGAGTTCGGTAAGATTGTCTTCGTACACATTTGCACAGAAAATACTGTCTGAATCTGCCTCACCCTGATGCGACAAAATGCCTCGCAGAATTCCATCGGTTAGGTTCAGAGCGATATTGGCTCGAGCAATAGCTCTGTCGTGCAATAAAGTGCCACTTAATGCCGGATTGCTCTTTTGTGTTGCGTTCCATCCTGAGCCGGGGAATTGATTCGTACTCCGGCTGCAGAACCCTGTGTCAGACCAAGCGGTTGGTACGAGGTAGATCTGAGCGGTGGTGTCTGGCAAAGCTTGCTTTGCAAAAGACAATCCGAAACCAATTCGCTGTCCTGGTTTGCCAACTATCACAGAATTGTACCCTGTGTTGAGAGGATCAACCGCAGGCGTCAACGGTTCACCGACGTTGTAAAGATTGGGGGCCAAGGTAAAATCTGCAGGCGCTGTGAAATTGAATTCGTCATTTCCAGTCACATTAAGCTGCAGAATACGGTCATTGGGTGCATCTGGTTGACCGGATAGAGCTCTTTTGGCGTTGTCTTCGCTAAAGCCCACGCCATTGCTCTGGCCGATAATAAGGTACACATCAGGTTTGTCTGTTGGTTCAATGCTGATGCTCAGACGAGTGCTATTAGCCTGAGACGCGCCGTCACTGGCGGACAACAGTAATGTTCGAATTTGTGGTTGGATTGGCCGAGGACCAATGCCCATTTGCACAAACAGGCTGGTTGCGGATTCCGTTGATTGAAGGAGTGATTGCTCAAATTCCAACGATAGCCCTTGTTCGTCACTAGGGGTAATGCCACGAGCACTGAGTGTGATTGTGTCGGATCTGCCCACGGCTCTGATCACGCTCACGGGGATCGCAACACGACCCGCACCTTCCACGAGGGCCACTTCACCTGCTGAGTCAAGTTGTACTTGCGGTCCAGTGGTGGCAACGTCCTGGTTTAAGCTAGGTTGCTCTGCAGGTCTGATGTCGCTGTCACATGCGATAAGGATTGTGATAAAAAATAGTAGAACGAACCCACGACAGCTGACGTTGAGTGGAAGTAACTTCCGCATTTGTGAATAATAATTCAAAACAGTATTTCATCTCACTGTGCATGTATGGCGACCTTGGTTTGGCCAACGTTTCTGGCTACCTGTTGAATAACGGTGCGAGTTTGTGCATCTTTACCTTGAGATCGCGCGTGAGTCTAACAGAGCCATAGCCTATGTTACCGGGCTAATTACCTGGATATCTGAAATGCAAATTTTTTTTTTACTGCGCAAATTGAATAGACGCTGGTTTACCGAGACAGTTCGACTACTCTTTGACACTGAAGAGTTAAGTAAGCCTTCATACATTCACAGATCATCCGCTAAATCGCAAATGACTCCAACTAACCGATTTATCCTGACACTGACCTGCCTCTGGCTGCTCTTGTCCGGGCTGTTTAAAACTCAGCTGATAATACTGGGCGTACTATCAGTGGCGCTAGTCTTCTATTTCGCCAAAAGAATGCGTGTTCTCGAGCATCGTGGTCAGTCACTGTATTTCAAGTTTCGGCATATTCTTAGCTACTGGTGGTGGTTAATGTATCAAATACTCTTAAGTAACATTGATGTAACCAAACGAGTGTGGTCTGCCGATCTAGATATCAAACCAACACTACGCCGAGTTAGAGCGACTCCAAATACCGAGTTGGGCAGGGTTGTTTACGCGAATTCAATCACTCTCACACCCGGTACAACAGCGATAAACTTTACGCCAGAGAACGACATCCTGGTTCATGCCCTGCATGAGGACAGCCTGTTGGAACTCGAGGCCGGTGAAATGGCCGCGAGGGTGCGGGACGTTGAGCCGCACTTTTATTTGGATGGGGAGGATCGCTAGATGTTTGTTGCTGCCACTATCGCGGTTCTGATTACGATGGGTTTAACTCTGATGCGAGCCCTGATGGGGCCTACATTGTTTGATCGTCTTCTTGCGGTTAATTCATTTGGCACTAAAACAGTACTGTTAATAGCGGTGTACGGCTTTATGACGGGACGGCCAGATTTTCTAGATACTGCTCTCGTGTACGCCTTGATTAATTTCCTGGGTACTGTCGCAGTTCTGAAATTCTTTGAATATGACGATCCGGCTGGCGCAGACTATCAGGAGGATGATTACTAATGATCGATGGAATCGTTTGGATAGTGAGCTGGGCATTTATGCTGTGCGGCTGTGTGTTTGTGCTCACGGGTGCGGTTGGCATTATACGAATGCCTGATTTGTATACGCGGCTGCACGCAACGAGTATTACCGATACCGGTGGTGCCATTTTTATTTCCATTGCGCTAGTCATCCAGTCAGTGTTTGTTTTTGGCAACACCATGGCTGCTATCAAAGTGGTATTAATCTTGTTTTTTACTCTGTTTACCGGACCGACCGCCTCTCATGCTTTGGCTAAAACAGCTTTGCTCAGTGGGCTGGTGCCGACGGATAAGAAAGGTAAACCGCTGCTGGACTCATCTGAGCAAGCGACTCAAATAGCGCGCTCTCGTCCAGCTAACTACCGATCAGGCCAGGATGGCGAGACATTTCGTCGGGAAATGAAGTATTTCAATTCAAATGATGCTCAGGATGCGAGTAGCACCAGGAGAAAGCGTTAATGGAAACGTTTGTAGCTTCAGTGCTTCTAACTTTCCTGGCAATTACAGCCATAGGAATCATTGTTCTTAAGGATTTACTTGCAGGCGTCATTCTACTGGGAGTCTACAGTTTGATTGCCGCAGGAGCCTTTGTAGTTATGGATGCTGTTGATGTTGCTTTTACCGAAGCTGCGGTGGGTTCGGGTATATCCACCATTCTTTTTTTAGGAGCATTATCATTTACCACGCACAAACAAAAAAAGCGAAGTCACGATAGCCTTATAGCGCTTGTATTTGTCATGATCACAGGCGGTGTGCTTATCTATGGCACGTTGGACATGCCGCACTACGGCGATGCAAATTCTGCAGCTCAGACCCATCCTGATTTGGCTGTACGATTTATTGAAGTGTCTGGTAGTGAAGTAGGGCCTCCTAATATTGTAACGTCCGTTCTCGCCAGTTATCGTGGGTACGATACCTTGGGGGAAACTTTGGTGGTGTTTGTTGCCGCTATTGCAGTACTAAGTCTATTGGGTTTGAAACGCCGTAGACCTGAAGAGGATGTACCAGAAGATGCGCCGGGTGATATCCCTGGCGCTGTGCACTCTGGCGCAGAGGCCGATGATGCCCAGAAATATAATTGAGTGACGCTATAGTGAAACTATATCCAAGACAACGTCATCGTGTACTGCAAATTATTACGAAATTGCTGGTGCCTTTCGTGCTGATGTTCGGACTCTATGTCCAATTTCATGGGGACTATGGCCCTGGTGGTGGCTTTCAGGCTGGAGTGATATTCGGCGCTGCATTTATTCTCTACGGTCTGGTTTTTGGGCTGCGAAGAACCAGGAAAATTCTTTCGCCTAGGGCATTACAAATTCTGATGTCCTTGGGGGTGTTGCTTTATGTCGGAACTGGCGCACTAACGATGCTATTGGGAGGTAATTTGCTCGACTACAATGTGTTGGCGCATGATCCCCTGCACGGGCAACATTGGGGTATTTTCGCCGTTGAATTGGGCGTAGGAGTTACCGTTACGGGTGTCATGATTAGTCTCTTTTATAATTTTTCCAGCAAACGATGAGTCAATTATTCGGTCTATACAGTTACTGGGTGGTTATCGTATTAATGATGGCTGGTTTGTACATCATGATAGCGCGCTACAATCTGGTTAAAAAAATTATAGGTCTCGGTGTTTTTCAGACATCCATTTTCTATTTGTACATCACGATGGGTAAGGTTACCGGGGGCACCGCACCGATTCTCGTGAAAGGTGAGGAGTTGGTTTATTCCAATCCGTTACCTCATGTGTTGATATTAACGGCCATTGTGGTAGGTGTCGCCACCAGTGCGGTGGGCTTGGCGTTAGTCGTTCGAATCTATGAAACCTATGACACTATCGAGGAAGATGAGATTCGAGAAATCGAAGCAAGGGAGCCGGATGCTTGATGACTGATCAACTTCCAGCCCTGCAAATTCTCATTACCATGCTGGCGGCACCACTGTGTGTGCTATTTCGTCATGCACGTCTGAGTTGGGCAATTACTTTTTTTGCTAATGTATTTGCGTTTTGGGTAGCCTGGCAGCTTCTTCTGGAAGTCCAAGCCAATGGTGTCATTCGATATGCTCTGGGTGGTTGGGCAGCGCCTACGGGTATTGAGTATTACATCGATACCATGAATGCGGCAGTGCTTATGCTGGTATCTGGAATAAGTTCTGTTGTATTGCTGTATGCGTATAGAAGCGTCACTAAAGCTGTGCCTCTGGCAAAACATTATCTCTTCTATACTGCTTGGCTTCTGTGTGTCACGGGTTTGTTGGGTATTGTAATAACGGGTGATGCTTTTAACGTTTTTGTTTTTCTTGAAGTTACATCGCTAGCTACGTACATGCTCATCTCCTTTGGCGATGACCGACGGGCGTTGACTGCCAGTTTTCGATACCTGATATTGGGAAGTGTTGGTGCCTCATTTATTCTCATTGGTATTGGCTTTCTGTATGCGGCTACGGGTACGCTAAACATGATTGACCTGGCAGAACGAATTCCTGATAGTGAGTCGCAAAGGGCGGTACTTGTGGCATTTAGCTTCATCACTATCGGCGTGCTGATCAAGTCTGCTGTTTTTCCTCTACACGCCTGGTTACCAAACGCATACACTTACGCACCAATCGCGGTCACCGCTTTTCTAGCAGGCACCGCTACCAAGGTGTCTTTATATATTCTGTTACGCTTCTTTTTCAGCATCTTTGGCAAAGACTATAGCTTTGGTCAGTTGTTCCTTAATGGGATTTTACTTCCTGCGGCTATCGCAGGATTTGTTTTGATGTCGCTGGTGGCAGTTTTTCAGACTGACCTGAGGCGCATGCTTGCATATTCAAGTGTTGCGCAAATTGGCTATATCGTTGCTGGCTTCTCGCTGGCCAGTCAAGCCGGATTAGCTGCAGGCATTGTGCATATCGTAAATCATGCAATCATCAAGGCCAGTTTGTTCATGGCTGTTGGTTGTATCATTTATCGTGTAGGTCATGCTCACATACCATCGCTAAACAACTTATTCAAACGAATGCCTTTCACCTGTGTTGCTTTTACTCTCTCTGGGCTTGGTCTTATTGGTGTTCCGCTAACAGCTGGGTTTGTCAGCAAGTTCACGTTGATTGGCGCCGCTATGGATGAAGGATGGTGGGTGTTGTCCGCGCTTGTTTTGATGAGTTCTCTACTGGCGGTTGTCTATGTAGGTCGCGTTATAGAGGTTATGTTGTTCAGACAGGCCAGAGAAGCTGACCATAGTTCTTCAGGTATATCTGAGGCTCCGGTCAGTATGCTGGTACCGATGTATCTATTGGTTATCGCTGGCCTCTATTTTGGAATTAATGGCAGTCAAACACTGAGTATTGCGAATGATGCCGCCTTACAATTATTGGGTGGTTTTTAGATGAATCCACTCTGGACACTTGTACCGCCCCTGGCAGTCATACCGTTTATTCTGCTCTTTGGTGAGAAACGTAAAAACTGGCGTGAAGTCTCGATCCTCATCGCAGGCTTGGCACTGTTGTTTATCAACAATCAGATCTATAACGATTTGATGGCAGGGGGCACGCCTCAAAGTGGCGAGCTTGGACTTCTGGCGGATTTTAGCTTGAAGTTGTCCGCGGAACCGATGGGTGTGATGTTCGGTTTATTGGCCAGTTTTCTTTGGGTGGTCACAACCGTGTACAGCATTGGCTACATGCGGGGTCACCATGAGATCAATCAAACTCGGTTCTATACCTGTTTTGCTATAGCTTTGGCAGCAGTTATGGGGGCTGCTTATGCAGATAACCTGCTCACCCTTTTTGTTGCGTATGAAGTCATTACGATTTCAACCTTCCCGCTGGTTACCCATGCTGGTGGGGATGCTGCGAAAAAAGCAGGCAGAGTTTATCTGGGCATTCTGATGTGCACATCTATTGGCTTTTTGCTTCCTGCCATTATCTGGACTGCCACAGTCTCCGGTACTCTGGATTTTGTGCCGGGGGGCGTTCTGGCAGATGCCGGATTGAGTAAGGGGGCCATGGCAGTTTTACTTGGGCTGTTTGTGTTTGGTATTGCCAAGTCTGGGATTATGCCTTTCCATCGTTGGTTGCCAGCGGCCATGGTGGCACCCACGCCTGTTAGCGCGCTGCTGCATGCAGTGGCAGTGGTTAAAACAGGTGTGTTTAGTCTGCTAAAAATTGTGACCTATACCTTTGGTATTGACACTGTTACAGCGACGGGTGCAGCACAGTGGTTCTTACCTGTTGCAGCGTTTACTGTCATCGCATCGTCAATTGTGGCATTCACTAAAGATAATTTGAAGGCACGTTTAGCGTATTCCACGATTAGTCAGTTGGCTTATATAATAATGGCTGCTCTGCTTGCCACTGTTATGTCAGTCAGTGGTGGTGTGCTACATATAGTTATGCACGCATTTGGCAAAATCACATTGTTCTTTTGTGCAGGAGCAATACTCGTCGCATTGCATAAATCTGATATATCCGAATTGGACGGTATTGGACGCAGGATGCCATTCACAATGGCAGCGTTTTTCATCGGTGCATTGAGTATTATTGGTCTACCTCCAGCAGGTGGCGTTTGGAGTAAATTGCTCATTGCTGGTGGTTCTCTGGATAGTGGCACTATTTTCTGGGCGAGTGTGCTGATGTTAAGTACATTACTTAACATTGCTTATCTTTTACCTATCCCACTACGTGCTTTCTTCAAACCAGACCCTTCATTGGCTCCAGGTGAAAAAGCACCACTTCAGGAAGCACCGCTTGCCTGCTTGTGGGCCATCGGGCTTACATCAACCACCTGTTTGCTGTTGTTCGTATACCCGCAGCCGCTGACAGAACTCATCGGACTCATTCAATGGCGATGACACCAGAACACGATCCTAAAGAATCTGCCGAGGACGTTGCACCTCTGGCTCGTTATTTTTTATGGGTAGATTCTCCTAAAAGTGTGCATAAGCTGATTATCGGTTTGGCGGTTCTGTGCGCGTTTCTGTTCCTTATGGATTTCGTATGGCACCGGCATACCAAAGTACCGGGTGAAGGTCTCTACGGTTTTCACGCTATCGCAGGCTTTGTGTCATTTACTCTGGTTGTACTCGGTGCACGTGCATTGCGAGTTTTCATACGTCGCGATGAATCGTTTTACGGAGAACATGGCGTGGATTCGGAAGAGTATCCTGTTGCAGGAACACAAAGGCTGAGTCACAAACAACGACAGAACGACAATCTTTCGAGTTTTGGTGCGGAGCTTCTGGGTCGTGTCGATACGGACAGTGCGTCTAGCCAAGAGCCGAAATCATGAGCGCTGTACTACTAGCTCCTCCGTTTATTTTTCTTTTTGCAGCGTTGTTGTGCCCGCTGTTGCCTTCTCGTTGGCGAGCTCTGCTGTTGCTTGGCGTTCCTGTTGTTGCTTTACTAGTGATGCTCAGTTACGCCATGGGACAGCATGCTGTCGTATCCGTTGTCGGGTTTGAAATAACATTTATGCGGGTCGATAAGCTCTCCCTTATATTCGGCATTATCTTCTCTATTGCTGCATTTCTAGCGGGTTTATATGCCTGGCATGTGCGGGATACCGTGCAGCAAGTGGCGACTCTTGCCTATGCCGGTTCCGCTATCGGCGGTGTCTTTGCAGGTGACCTCATTACACTGTTTTTGTGGTGGGAAGGTACTGCCGTTGCGTCGGTTTTTCTTATTTGGGCACGTCGGACGCCAGCATCATTCTCAACAGGTATACGATACCTACTTATTCAGGTGCTATCAGGTGTACTTCTGTTAGCCGGCTTACTGGTGCATTATCACGAGACAGGATCCATTGCGTTCGATCATTTGGGCTTGGTTAGTGTTGGTACGTGGCTGATATTTTTGTCATTTGGCATCAAATGCGCATTTCCATTTATGCACAACTGGCTTCAGGATGCCTATCCTGCGGCTACGGTGACGGGTACCGTTGTGCTGTCTGCGTTCACCACAAAAATGGCAGTCTATGCCTTGGCTCGTGGATATGCGGGTACCGAAATTCTTATTTACATCGGTGCCGTAATGACTTTATTCCCCATCTTTTTTGCGGAAATTGAAAACGATCTACGCCGAGTACTGGCCTACAGCCTTAACAACCAATTGGGTTTTATGGTCGTTGGCGTAGGTATTGGGACAGAGCTTGCTCTTAACGGTACAGCCGCACACGCCTTCAGCCATATTTTGTATAAATCCTTGTTGTTCATGAGCGTTGGCGCGGTTCTCTATAGAACGGGCACGTCGAAGGCCTCGGAGCTTGGAGGGTTATACAAAACGATGCCCGTTACCATGGTGTGTTGTTTGATTGGAGCAGCCTCTATCTCTGCGTTCCCATTGTTCAGTGGCTTTGTATCAAAATCACTTATTCTGGATGCAACTGCGACCAACGGATATTACCTTGTATGGCTTGCACTGCTTATCGCGTCCGCAGGTGTATTGAGTCATTCAGGTATCAAAATACCGTACTTTACGTTTTTCGCTCACGATAGTGGAAAGCGGCCTGCTGAAGCGCCCATTCATATGCGAATTGCTATGATAATTACGGCCGCTTTATGTGTGATTATCGGTGTCTTTCCAGAGTTGTTGTACAGCTTATTGCCGTACGAAATGGATTATCAACCTTACACAGTTGACCACGTGCTTGTTCAAATGCAATTGCTTTTATTTGCATTACTAGCCTTTGTGTTCTTGATGAAAACCGGTGTGCACCCACCTGAAGTTCGGGCTACGAATATTGATTCGGACGTGGTTTACCGAAAATTCATCCCAAGTATATTTCCAGGGATCGTCACGGCGGTGGTCTCTGCCAACCGCTCACTGCGAGTTGCAGCTCTAGGCGTTGTTGGTGGTGGTTTGAACCTGGTTGAGAAAATAGCAAAACCTGGTGCACCCTTGGCCAGGGGTTGGAGTGTTGCGAGCATGATGTTTGTGGTTACCGTGCTCATGTGCCTGGTACTTATCATTAACCTCTGGTAGCGCTTTCTACATGAAAAAATTGTTTGGACATCCTGATTCAGGTCATGCGTTCAAAGTGCGTTTTTTCATGTGCGCGGCCAGCATTGATCATAGCTATGAAGTTGTCGATATCTGGCAGCCCAGAGAGTTGCGGTCAGTAGAATTTCAAGCGGCGTCCAGGTTTGGTGAAGTGCCCTTAGTGTTGGATGATGAAATTCCCTATGTGCAATCCAACGCCATATTGATGCACCTGGCACGACAAGTTGGCCGTTGGGGCGGTGAATCAGATAAGTGTATCGCTCTGTGTGAGCAATGGATGCTTTGGGAGGCTAACAAGATTGGAATGTGTTTGCCACAATTGCGAAGCTATGAAAAATTTGACAGGAACGAGACTCTTCAGAATGCGCTTCCGTGGTTAAAGGCGCGTTATGAGCATGATATTGGCGTTTTAGATGGCGTGCTGTCTGATGGTCGGTCGTGGATCATTGACGGTGGAGAGCCGAGCATTGCAGATTTTTCATTGTGCGGTTATCTGTATTTTGCTGATGAAGCCAAGCTCACTGTACCTCGGCATGTGAGGGCTTGGCTAAGTCGGCTTTCACAGCTAGACGGTTGGCAACATCCCTACAAATTAATGGCTTAGGAGGGTCGGGGGCCGGGCGTTTGTAGCCGGCGCACTGTAT
>JBLIIE010000138.1:0-13051 GCA_047634635.1 Granulosicoccus sp.
GTTTTGCTGTTGTTGTTTGGCATTTTCATCTATATCACCGTCATGGACTTCGCCCATGAGGGTGAAGATATCCTGGTCGAAGAATTGGCCGCACACCCAATTCATTTAATCTCGTCGCAGAACAAAGATTGGATGTATGTTGGTGCAGGTATCGTAGGCCTTGCCATTGGTGGTGAATTGATTATCCGCTACGGATCGGAACTCGCCGTTGATACCGGCATGGCACCCGCCATTGTCGGTATGGTTGTCGTCGCCGTCGGCACAAGCATGCCTGAACTGGTGACTTCAATCATCGCGGCGATACGAAAAGAAGCTGATTTGTGTGTTGGCAACGTCATCGGATCGAACTTATTTAATGGACTTATGGTGTTACCGCTTAGCGCAATGGTTCGACCTTTACCAGTGCCTCACCTCGGCTCGCTAGATATTTTTGTTGGACTACTGCTGACGATTTTGCTGATTCCGATATTTATTATTGGTCGACAAATCATGAGTCGAAAAATTGGGGTCGCATTTCTTCTGATCTATTTTGGCTACATCACCGCAAGAGTCTGGGGTAATTAGGATATTTGGGGTCAGTGTAAAATTTACATTTTAGGCCTGGTATCGAACCTCGCATCTGATGTTGCTGCGGCTGGTCTAACATCTTGTATCGATAGTTAAAGTATCTGACTTAATGTCGGCCAATGGTTTGCATGCAGAACGAACAGGCATCATCGATGGTAGGCGTGAGCGCGAGTTGGACATGAAGCGCCAAGCTTAGCAACCAAACGTGGCGAAAAAGATTAGGCTGAAGATTCACTGAGCGCGGGAAAACTACCTCAACTCGCGTCAGACGAATGCTGTTTTTACACTGACCCCAATTATTTGTGTTGCGCGGTGGCTGGGCCTTCTGTTTACGAAATCGAATACAGCTTCAAAAACTCGGACTCACTTTGTGGTGTGCCGATTAAGACAATTTCACCATCTTCCGGCAGAACGGAATTAGGATCCGGGTTTGTCACGGTTTTATCATTCGAGTCAACGCCGATGACGCTGCAGTGTGTGCGCTGCCGAAAATTCGCCTCCGCCAGGGTTTTACCCGCTAATTCTTTTGGTACGGGTACCTTAAATACATCCAGTCCCTCAGCAATCATCATCAGATCGCTTCTGTGCAGCAGATTAAACAGAGCATTGGATCCGAGTGACGCGTACGACAATGCAAGATCGCATCCCGCACGATGGAGCGCCGCTAGGTTACGCTCAAATGTAGCGCGGCAGATAATCTGGATATCGGGTCGAAGCAAACGACAAAAAATGGTTAGGTAGATATTTGTCTCGTCATCTCCCGTGGTAATGATCACGGTTTTGGCAGCTTCGATACCCGCGGTTTGCAGTATGTTTTTGTCGGCGCCAGAGCCATGAATGTAATTGTGTCTGTCACTGATCCTTTCTTGTAACTGTTCAATGATGACGCAATCCATACCGCGGCGTTTTAGAGCTTTTGCTGTCGCTCTGCCGACACGTCCGCCGCCAATGACAATAACTGGTTCTTGGGCAGCTGGCGCGGCTTTGGCCTGGAAGTTTGCATCAAATTCTTTCATCTGATCCCGCGAACCCACAATCAGCAGCAAGGTATTGTCTTCAATCACACTTTCGGGCTGTCCAATTTCAAAGGTGCCGCGCGCCCAGAAACCAACAATACTGACGCTCGTCAGCCACTGTGCTTCGGTATAGCCTTTGCCTACAAGCGTGGTAGCACTGGCATCCACTTCGGCGATGATAAGATCGTCAATCTTGCCGATCACATGGGTGAAGTGTTTTCCACCTATGGCCCTACGGCTCAATGCTTCTGCGACCAGCCGGGTTAGATCTAAAACACGGTTGCAACCGGCAAGCTTGAGAACTTCTACGGATCCTTCCGATCGAACTGTCGCAATTACCGGTGTCTTGTCAGTGATACCGCGCACAGTGAAAACCACGGAGGTATTCACAATATCGTCGCGGGTGGTTGCAACGAGTGCTGCGTGTCCCACCCTGGCGTTTAACCAGGTCTGAGGGTCATTCAACTCACCCAGCATTGTCCGAATGCCTTTATCCCTGAGACTTTCTACCTGCTCAGCCTCGGAAAGTATCACCACATAGGGATAGTTAAACTGTGTGAGCTTGTCGATGAGTGCCGTTGCCACTGGTCCGTAGAATGTCAGAATCACGTGGTCGCTGATTGTCTCGGGTACAGTCCGGGGTATTTGATCGGCAGCTCTGGCCTCGATCCAGGGCTCATAAAACAGTTCAATAAACGTAAATGGCAGTAGTACCAGCATGAAAATCATCCCGGACAACAGCACGACGATTGAAAAAATTCGCCCAGGGTCCGAAGAGAAGCTGACATCGCCATATCCTAGCGTGGACATGGTTGACAAGGTCCAATAGAAGCCAGTGATAATCGAATGTTGTTGGCCTTCATAAGCCATCAGCAATTGAAAGAGGAGCGCAAAGGCTGTGACCAGTCCGCTCAGGATGCTTATGAATCGCGACAGCGATCTGAAATCACGGCGTTTCATTAGCGATGCAAGCCTAAAGGAAAGCACCCCAAACTTGACTCGAATCCAGGACGAGTCGCTGTGGCCAGAATTGGTGGTTTTGTCAGGCGTCATATAAAAGTAATAGTGGCTCAGCCATGCTGATTAAAAGCGTCCTTATAATCGTCCATGGCTGCCTGCAGAACCTTTAAAGCCGCTGTGACGATCTAACTCATACTTCATCGTGTCGAACTGCAGTGTTTCTATGTATGCCCGAAACACAGACTTATCCCGAGTTGTGGGGGACACGCCATGCCAGGGGTGGGCTATGCGACTACTGTCGAGGGTTTGTTCGTCGATATTCATGCAAAAACTTCTAATACTCCTAGGACACTATTATGCAGTCGATGCTCAGCAAGGTATATGGGTGAGGCTCGGAAACAAGTCGCTGCCGCTAATGAAATTTAGTCTTACTTGTAGGATAGCGGTCCACCGATCAGCCTTCGTGGTTGATTGTCTTAACCGTGACTGAAAACTCTTGCTCAATTCGCTGGATGAGCGACAACAACTCGTTGCGCGACTTTGCCGCCATTAACAGGTGTCCATGTTCGTTACTCGTATTGACACGGTCAACCACGACCTCGCCCACCGTCAGATCAAGTTGGCACTCAAATACACCGGGCAGTTTGGCTAAAATGTCTGCTCCCAAGATGGAAGTCACTACGCCACCTTTTCCTGCGTGAATGATGTAGACAGCGGCATAGCGCCGGGCGTTGTCCGGCAAGTTGCCAACGACGCTCTCTGTTTCGATGGCAATATAGGTTTCCCAGGTGTCAAAACCATACGCCTTGTCGATGATG
Source organism: Granulosicoccus sp. (assembly GCA_047634635.1). Taxonomy (GTDB): domain Bacteria; phylum Pseudomonadota; class Gammaproteobacteria; order Granulosicoccales; family Granulosicoccaceae; genus Granulosicoccus. Next base: position 3,362 of record JBLIIE010000138.1, read on the forward strand.
TCCATGTAGTAACCACCGGGAGGGCGCAGGGCAATTTCGCCGAATATGGGGCCCTCTTCTGTCAAATAAAATTCCGCATGGGTCATACCGTTAGTGATACCAAATGCGTTGATCACCTGATCATTGATAGCACGAATACTGTTACTCAGCGATTCGTCGAGGCTGGCTGGCGCGATGGACTTTTGCCAAGGATGGAGATAATCCGTGATGTTATGGAATATTGTCTGTCCATCTTTGATAAACGTTTCGACGCTGACCTCCGGACCCTTTACGAAGGCTTCGGCCAGTAACCCTGGTCGCATAGCTTGTGTCACCGCTGCGATGTCTTCCAGTACCTTGACGTCTGTTGCACCAGACTCATCCACTGGTTTAAGCACCAGCGGCAACCCGAGCTTTTGGGTCAAGAACGCGGCATCGTCTTCGTTTTGAACCAGATGAAAATTAGTAATCGGTATGTTGTATTCTTTAGCTTTGGTTTTCATCACAAATTTATCGTGAGCCAGCATCGCTACTATTAGTGGTGTGCCGGGCAAACCAAATTCAGCCCTTAGCTTTGCTGCAGGAATCACACTGGATTCTGTCGCAGCGACCACGTAGTCCAATTGCCAACTACGGATGATGCGGATGACTGATTCAGGAAGGTCACTTTCGCCATCAATCGGATGCTCAATCCAGCCGGTCAGACGCGCTTTTCTGCTTTCATGTAACGGAGTGCTTGACCACAAAAAAACGCGATGACCAAGTTTCAGTGCAGCACGGTAGCAGGCGCCCCTTCTGCCAATAACCAGGACGTTTGCGATAGGGATAACTCCAATGATTGAGCCAATGATTGAGCCAGTGATTGAACCAGCGATCGATACTACAGGATAAGAAGCGCAACGACCGTGAAGCAGGTAAGAAAAAAGTAAGCGTTAGAGCATGACCTTGAATGAATCGGCTCGGCCAAGGCTTGATAACCACTGTTTGCTGGCGATTAGATCATAACAACGGCTCTCGCCGCTGCGGCTGGTTTCACTGTAGGACCAGATAATGTGGTCTGCATCCTTGAAGCTACCGGCTTTGATTTCATCGCCATATAGTCGAACCAGGATGTCTCGATCGTTCATACAGCCAGCGAGTATGCTAAGAAATCTGTCTGAATTGATTGGCTCGATATCAGTGGAAAATGAATTGCTGGAAATGGTGACTTGCAATCGTTGTGCATCGGGCGTCCCGTACCGATTAGGGAATGCCATTTGTAACAAAATCAGTGCTTCAAACACGCCTTTTTGTTGTGTGAGATCAGCAATATCGTTCCATGGCTGATCCTCTTCGAGATCATCGACCAGATTCTGCCGGACACCTGACCGCATGGTGTCACCAAAAACAGCCGCTAGCACAAGTTCACCCGCTTCTTGATGATCCAATTCTTGAAGGACCATGACACACATATCCATTTGCTCAGATTCTGAGATTTCACCGGCATCATCGAACTCTGCCAGGCGGAGTAGTTGGCTGAGCTTCTCAGGTGTCCACATACCGTCGAGACTGTGAACCTCGCTTACTGAGTCGACCACCAAATTGTAAGTTACTGCCATGACTTGCCCTTATGATCGCGTCGTATTAGTCACAATTTCTAAAGACTTGCGCAGCAAGCTAAACGTCACAAATTTAAACTGGCCGCGTATCTGATGCGAACGGTGCATACTGTATCTCATTCAATTGAGGAGGCGCCAATGCATCTGGACCCCACGTTGGTTATTGTTGTCGGTGTGAGCTTTGCAGTTATTGCCGTGGGGTTAGTGCTCGACTACCTGAAACAACCTCTTGTCATCACGTATCTTCTGGTCGGCATTGTCCTCGGTCCTGGCGTTTTTGGCCTGGTTCAGGATGCGGCCTATCTGGGTCCTCTCGGGTCCATGGGGCTCGTGTTTTTGTTGTTTTTTGTCGGCATGGAAATCCGCCCGGTTGAACTCATCAAGTCGTGGCGCGTTGCGGTGATTGGTACATTGCTGCAAGTTCTAGGTAGTTGCCTGGCGGTCTGGGCAATTGGTTGGTATTTCGACTGGACACTGGCGCGAATAGTATTACTTGGTTTTGTCGTTAGTCTCTCCTCAACGGCTATTGTCGTGAAAATGCTACAGGACTCTGGCGAGCTTTCGACGGACCTAGGGCAGGATGTTCTGGGAATCCTGCTGGTTCAGGACCTGGTGATCGTTCCGATGATGATCATTCTGGGTCTCCTCGGTGGTGAGCAGGTTGGTTATGCAGATCTTGTTATTCAAATAGTTGCGGCTATCGTGATCGTCGTCCTTGTTATCTGGGTGTTGCGCCACCCGGGGTTTACAATACCGGGTGCTCGTTTTCTCAAGGACAATCACGAATTGGAGGTTTTCGGCGCGCTGGCAATCTGTTTGGGCTTTGCCTTTATCACTGGTTCGGTTGGTCTATCTAGCGTGCTTGGTGCATTCGTTGCGGGAATCTGTGTCTCAGCTGCGAAGGAAACACAATGGTTTCATGAGTCTCTACAACCTTTTCATGTGCTCTTGGTCGCGTGTTTCTTTTTATCCGTTGGGTTGATGTTGGACCTGCAATTTGTATTGGAGCGCTGGCATGAAATCGTGTTCCTTGTTGCGGCAGTGTTTTTTACCAACATATTGATCAATGCCTCGATTATGCGAGTGTTAGGGCTAACCTGGAAACAGAGCTTTTATGGTGGTTCGATGTTATCGCAAATAGGTGAGTTCAGTTTTGTTCTGGCTGCTATTGGATTTGCTGGTGGCATTATTAATGAAGAGGGATACCAGCTTGTTGTCGCAACGATTGTGTTCAGTTTGATATTTAGTCCCCTGTTGATTGGGATGATGCGTAGGGTCACCTCAACCGGGTTGTCAGATAGACCGGCGGGATTCACGCGTAGAAAATAGCCAATATACTGCGGCATCACCCGGATTAAACACAACAGGGGCCAACCTGCATGAAACCCAAACCTATCTACATTTCGTATGCGGGTCCAACCTTGCTGGGAGATTTGGGGTCAGTGTAAAATTTACATTTGAGGCTTGGTCTTGGGACTTCGTTTCTGGCGGGACTGCGGCTGGCCGGTCAATTTTTCGAAGTCGTGGCGAAAGTTTTCTGTACCCAAGACGAACCCGGTCTTCTGGCACTGCTTGATGTCGTGAATAAGCGTGTCGTTTAGCTCGTCCTCGAATAATCGCCAGCAGTCAATTTGACGTACGCGCGTCGTGTTACCCAATTGTTGGTACTGTGAGTGAGCTGTCCACATATCAACGTTCAACCCCCATTGCCTGAGCACAATAACTCGACCATCTATATTCGCCTGGTTCAATCACGATTCCAGCTCGAACAGGGTTTAGCTCAATGTACCGCGAACAGTTTAGGTATTAGACATCTTCATCAGCAACTAAACGTGGCGAAAAGGATTGGCTGAGGATTCACTGAGCGTGGGCAACCTACCACAACTCACGTAAGACAAATGCTGTCGTTACACTGCCCAGTTAATACGCAACGGCTTAGAGCATTAAAAGCATCTACAGCGGTGAAAGCGATATAACGGGTATAGGTCCCTATCTTGAATTTAATGGAGAGAAATTTTTCGTCAAAAAAGGCAGCCTAAACTTCAACATAAGAGAAGATAAGCAGAATAAACCACATTTTCCGAAGAATGGTTATGTATGGTAATTGCTGATGATCATTCAAATGTAATACACCGTGACGTGATGAGCCTTTGGATGGTCAACGATCGCGACTTGCCTGACGATAGTGACTATTTTGATCCGACCAAGGGCGAGGAGCATCGTGAATGCGGCCTGGCTGAACGGTTATCTCAAACCCGCTGCTGATCTTGAAGCATTGTTTAAAGCCAATGGAGTACCAGCCAAACCTAAAGTTATCGCCTATTGCGGCGGTGGTATCTCCGCGACTATCGGCGCCGACTGATATGTCGCAGCAAAGGCTTAGCGACAATCTCGTTATCCCTGTCGCTATGAGCCTATCGTTCTGGGTGTAACCAGGTGTCACTGATTAAGCTATGGATATTACCCAGCTCAGCCTGCAGTTCATCAACAAAGAGATGCAGCTTCTCATCGCGCATTACGCTGAGATCAATATCGTGCAACAAAGCAGACAATCGTCTTATCGCCTCCAGCGGCAAGCTATGATTAGAAAGCTTTTGTACGCAGACTTCTAGCTCGGCAAGATTGTGAGCGGTGGCCCGCGGAAAGACTTCGCTTTTCAACAAAAAGGTTAAAACCGCTTCTGATTTCACGTTCCTGCGTACGTTAAGACGATACATTTGGTATGCGCTTAGGGAGCGTAAAATGCTAATCCAAAGGACGTTGCGATAGGGCGCTATTTCTTCTGCATTGCCGTGCAGAGAGGACGAACCGGTATCGACTATTCGCGTACTCATATCGGCACGCTCTATGTTGCGGCCAAGCAAAATGAACTGATAAGCAGCGTCGTGATTCATAGTACCGGACAAAAGTCCTGTTATTTGCTGGCAAGCTTCAATGATATTGTTCAGCACTTTATGGCGCTGGCTACGCGGCAAGTTCTTATCTGAGCGCTGCGCGACGCTGAGGTATAAACTGTTCAACTGTTCCCAGGTTTCGCTGGGCATAATTTCTCGTGTGGTACGAATGTTTTCTCTCGCACTGGCTATAGAGCTAATAACCGAACTCGGATTTTTTCGATCACTAAAAACAAAGCTAATAATATTTTTTTCGTTATCTGTTTTTTGACATTTATCGAAACCTTCCTCAGTGCCGAGCATTTTAACCAGTAGCCGCCAATCAGGCTGAATCGACTTCGGCAAATCTAAAATAAGTTGGTGGCGAACCAACATTAGCCTGGCAATATTTTCGGTGCGCTCCAGATATCGCGAAAACCAATAAACCCTTTCTGCTGCTTGCGACAACATGTTATTTGCTCTCCGTATCGACAATCCAGGTATCTTTGCTACCACCACCCTGTGATGAGTTGACCAGCAGAGAACCTTTACGCAAAGCTACCCGTGTTAATCCGCCTGGTGTGACGTAGTGCGATTTTCCCTGCAAAACAAAAGGCCGTAAATCTAAGTGTCGAGGTTCAACTTGGTTGCCACATAAAGTGGGGGCTGTACTTAGCTTAAGTGCCGGTTGCGCCATATATTTTCGTGGATTGGCCTTTATCAAGTCGGTAAATTGAGCCCGCTCTGCCTTGGTAGAGGTCGGTCCAATTAGCAAGCCGTAGCCACCGGACTCATTGGCAGGTTTTACAACCATGCTTTCCATATTGGCGAGCACATGCTGACGATCTTTATCGTTGACGCACAAATAGGATGGTACGTTTGGAATGATAGGGTCTTCACCTAAATAGTACTTAATGATTTCAGGCACATAGGTATACACAATTTTATCGTCTGCAACGCCACAGCCTGGCGCATTAGCAATTCCGACATTACCTTTTGCCCAGGCTCTAAACAGACCTTTTGTACCCAAAGCAGAATCAGCCTGAAAGACTTCTGGGTCAAGAAAGTCATCATTGATGCGCCGGTAGATAACATCAACCCGCGCTAGACCATCAATAGTTCTCATATAGACGCAATCGTCTTTGCCCACGACCAGATCACTACCCGTGACCAGCGCAGCACCCATGCGCTGTGCAAGATAGGCATGCTCAAAATAGGCTGAGTTATAGATTCCCGGTGTCATAACCACAATTTCTGGGTTTTCTGATCGCCGTGGGGACAGCGACGCGAGCATGTCAAACAACTGCGAGGGATAATCATCAATCGGCAAAATACTGTGATTGTTAAAAAGGTGCGGCAGAACTCTTTTCGATACCGCGCGGTTTTCTAACATATAAGAAACACCAGACGGCACGCGCAAATTATCTTCTAGCACATATACTGTGCCTTCATCATCGCGCACCAAATCAGATCCGCAAATGTTGGCCCAGACACCGTGACGAGGTTTTACACCTACGCAAGCCTTTAAAAAATCTTTTGAGCTGGTAATCAGCTCTAAAGGAAACACACCATCCTTAATAATCTTCTGATCGTTATAGACGTCGTCAATAAATAGGTTCAATGCTGTAATTCGCTGTATCAAACCTTTTTCTAGACGCTGCCATTCTGCCAAGGGAATAACACGTGGAATAATATCCATAGGCCACGACCGATCAATATTTTCACCGTCACTGTATATGGTGAAGCTAATGCCCATTTCTTGAATCGCCAGATCGCATGCTGCCTGTTTTTTTTGAAAGGCTGGCGCTGAGTATTTTTTGAAGTAGGACACAATTCCCTGCCCGGCGGCTCGAGCTTTGCCTGGGGAACGAATAAGCTCATCATAAAATGGGCCGGGATCGTAACTACCCCAATCAAACTCGGGGAGTTTGGTTTTTTTCGGCGCCGTTTTCGGGGCTGTTTTTGGTCTGGTGGGCATATCTATTGTCCGTTACTAAGTCGCGTTACTGTGTTTTCGAAAAACAATTGCGTTTCGCAGGCGCCTGCTTTTCCACTAATAGGCGCTGCCGAAGCGGGGTCGCGCGTACAGCATAATGGGATGTAGCCTGCGCCGGCGAGCAAGCCAGAACTTGGATCGAAGCCGACCCACCCGGCACCTGGAATAAACACTTCGGCCCAGGCATGCAGGTCGGTGGAGTCTTGCGCATTTTCAGTGCTTGAAGGCGAAGAGGTTGCGGCCAGTTGTACGGAATAGCCCGAAACAAATCGCGCTGCTAAACCAAAATATCGAAAGGCCTCGAGCAGCAGCACCGCAGAATCGCGACAGGACCCGCTGCCTAAGCTTAAGGTCCTATCGGAAGACTGCACACCCTGCTCAAGTCGTTCGATATAGCGAACATTTTGGTAAACGCCTTGGTTGAGCGCCACTAGGAAATCAACTGTGCCTAAAGACGCTGGTTCAAATTGCTCAAAAAATGCTCGGGCTCTCGCGGTTGGCTTTTCCGTTAGAGGGTTTGAGGCTTTAAGATAGGGCGCCAGATCCAGTTGTAGATCTTCGCTATAGGTAAACGACCCCTGGCTGGCATAGTCCTCAATATAAAAGTCATAGGGGTTTATCGGCATGATATTCGCCGTTATATCCACCTGTAAGCTCAGCTCTGTAATCTCCTCTGGGAAAATGAGCCGTGCGACATAGTTATTAAACGGGTCTTGCTGCCAGTGGATTAAATGCGCTGCAGGTAGCACCGTCAGAACATAGCGCTGGATCTCTGTGAGACAGTGTGCAGCCGGCCGCAGTCGGATTAGCTGGGGCGAGAGGAATATAGGCTTCTCATACCGATAGAGAGTGCTATGACTCATTTGTATACGTGTAGACGTTTCAGTCGCCATTATTGCCTCAACTAGATAAGTGCTGATTTTTGCGAAAATTCCGACGTTAGAATAGCAGCTAAGATTAGCTGCACGGCCTTGTTGAAGGTTTTGGTTTTTTCTTTCAGGTACTCAACTTCACTTAGCATCACCACAACTAACGGAGACAATTTCATCGCTGCGAAAGGCCTTAGGCAGATAAGACTTAGCTTACAGTGTGAAAGTCACAGATTTTGGTAAAAAAACTAGTGGTGGTATTTTTTTTTGGTAGGTTATCGATCGGCGTATCGTGTGAGGAATCGACTATGATCGCCTCTATTAAGGACGACGCACGAGCGCATCTGCGCGAGTCAGTTGACCGTATTACACGATGCATAGAAGATTTTGATACTGCGCGTGATCATGCGGCGGTCACCTACGAAGAATTATCGAACCGACTCACTGAGCAGAATAACGAAGCAAAGAAACAATCGAGCAAAGGGGCAGTGGCAGCCTGGTCAACGTTCCAGCACGTAGTTCAGATCGAGACCACTCTGGTCCACCGATGATTTACTGGACACTCGCCACCGGCTTGATAACAGGTACTCGATCTTGAGTGTGCTCACAGCATCAATGACGCCGATCCCGTAACTGACGAACAACTTGGGTGATAGATATTTACCCACTACCAGAGCAGCCTGTTCGTTCGCATTAGTGCCAGGAGTTTCGATACCGATCTTATCGACCCGCAGTTTGCTACCAAACTGCTCGGTCAGGTAGTTACCCCCTTTGATCCCCATCGCCAGCGCAGCGCGGCTAAGTACGGAGCTTTCGCCGGATGAACTGGTTGACAGTGGTCTGCCCAAAAACAGATAGGCGAGCTGGTCTGATTGATTCATGTGCGGTTCCGAAAAAATCGAGAATTCAGGTGCGCGCAGATTACCCCGGGCAAGCGCGCCAACCTTTATATCTGCTGTCACCTGTCTGACAGCGCGGACATCGATTCCCGGTTGATCAATCGGGCCGCCAACAAACAAGAGCTTGCCGGTCTCAATAGTCAGGTTTTGGCCATAAGCTCGATATTGGCCTGCCAGGACGTTTATGTCGCCAGTACCAGTTGTCGGCTTGCCCGGCAAATCCACCAGATTCAGGTCGCCGCCAAATGTTGCTTCAAGGCCAAACCCACTGAAACTAACCGCATCATTTAACAACAGATGAAGCTGTGTAGTGACGTCAAAGCGACTAGCGGGTTCAGCCTCAGGTGCATCCTTAACTACGATGATCTGATCACTACTAACGGTTGCTGCAGTCTGCGGTAGTGACGTTAGTTTGATATTAGCTTTATCGATACTGACTTCACCCGACAGATTAAGGTGCAGCTGTTGAAGCTCTGCATTGATGATGGGCGAGGCATAAATTTCTGCTGCCGGCGTGTTCAGGATCAGCACACGCTGGCCAGAGAATGACATCTGCCCTTGTATATTAGAGCCGATACCGTTGACCTGCCCCGCTAAATTTAGGGTGCCGCCGCCAGATTTAACAGATCCGGTTAGGACTAGGCCGTCGTTGCCCGCGCCGACAATGTTAACGTCAAGTTCGCGCAACGTCAGACCCGGACCCGGCAGAACCGCCTTACCCTTTTTCAGAGAGAGATTACCGTCAAGCACGGGTCTCGACATAACGCCGCTAATTTGCAAATTGCTCTCTAAGTTACCGCTCAACTGTGTGACGCCTTGCAGGAAGTCGGCCATCCAGTCCAGGTCGTCGAAACGCGCGATCACATTCGCCTCTATCCCGCGACTGGCGAACTCACCACCTTTTCCAGGGGCAATGCTTGCTGTCGCGTTGAAACCAGCCGAGCCAGCCAGGGGCAGCTCCACAACTGCGAACAAGGCGTCATCCGTCCAGTTTGCATTGACCTTGCCAGGCTCAAAATGCAGCACGGTGCGGGTCTCGCCTTGATTGTTCGTTGACTGCAGGTCGGCGGCGCTGGTGTTTAGCAGAACTTTTGCACGCGGTGTGCTTGTCGCTATATCCCAGCCTAATGAAATTGTGCCGTCGAGGCTGCCCGTCAAACCCACAGTTGCAGGTAGTATCGGTTTCAGAAACATTAGCGGGACATCGTCGAAGGTAATATTGCCATTCAACTCGTCAGCGGTTCCCGTCGCCTGCGCGCAGACGCGCTGCTCGATGACAGTTGCTGACCCAGATGGGTTGCTGGAATCTGAAACACTAAAACAAGTATCACTAATCGCGATACTCTCGCGATCTACCCTGCCGCTGTAGCCAGGTAGCTTGCCCTTGATGAGATCGATCGCAAGATCTCCCTCGTTGAACTCCAGTTCATCAAAAGAAAACTGCCAGGTGGTATCACGCCACTCTGCTATCGTAGC
>JBLIIE010000139.1:0-13043 GCA_047634635.1 Granulosicoccus sp.
TACCATGCTCGCCAGAAATAACCCCATTGAGTAGACGCGCTAATTCCATAACACGCTCGACGATGCCCTCTGCCTGTCGCAACATGGTGTAATCGCTGGAGTTAACAGGAATATTCGTGTGAATATTCCCATCACCCGCATGCATATGCAGCGCTGTGAACAATCGCTGTGGCCGCCACTTTGCATGTATATCATCGATACTTTTGCGTAAGCGTGCATATCTTTTACCTGAAAAGCGTTCTTTCAGTGGCCTTTCAACAGAGTCTCTGTAAGAGATTCCATCTTCCCTACGAAGTAACGCTAGTACGCTGGGATCAGATTCGACAGGATCTCGCGACGCACGCAACGCATCTAGGAAATTCTCGTCAGAATTTTGTAAGCGCTCATATATATCACTCCAACCTTGATAAATCTCGTCGAGCATCTTGACTGCTGCACTCAGGCCATCAACCATGATGGCTTTCGTCTCCTCACTGTCTTCGCCAGGAATAGTCACAAGCGCAAGGACATCACCTGCACTTAACAAATGACGAACCTCAGCGAGCATCCTCAGTTTGTTGCTTAATGCATGCTCAATATTGATTCTCTCAATGCCTTCACTGTAATCAGCAAGCCTTGGGAGCGGAATAACAACGTCTTCGTTAATTTTGAACGCATTGGTGTGCGCTGCGATAGCAGCTGTGCGCGAACGCGCTGCCCAGAACTGTTTGCGCGCTTCAGCACTCACAGCGACGAAGCCTTCAGCTCCACGTTTATTGACCAACAGCACGACCCCCGAGGCCACCTTCCCTACTAGATCGGGATCATCGCTTACGATGTCTGCGATAAGCAGCATTTTGGGCAATTCGCCACGAGCAGCTTTCGAGCTGTATTTTACCGCCTTTATGTAACGGTCATCCAGATGCTCCAACCCCGCAAGTTCGATACCGGGCGTGCCATCTATGAAATCCTTAACCTCTGTTATTCCAAGTACTGCCTGGCGTAAATCTCGACCGTAAAACTCCATACAAACCGTACGGATGTGCGCTGGCATACGATGAAGGATAAACACAGCTGACGTTATTAAACCGTCACAACCCTCCTTCTGAACGCCGGGCAAACCACCTAAAAACTTATCTGTGACGTCTTTGCCCAAACCCTGCTTCCGCAATGATGAGCCTGCCGTATTAATCATCCACGGCTGACCAATAACATCTCCAGAGTCAGCATCACGTCGTGTCACTTTAAACCGAACAACTTCCTGCAAATGTATCTTGCCAAGATTGTGGTCAAGCCTTTCAATGTCAAGCCAATGCCCGTTGGGATCGACCATTTTCCAAGAGAGTAAATTGTCTAGGGTTGTTCCCCAGATGACAGCTTTCTTGCCTCCCGCATTCATGGCGACATTGCCACCGATGGTGGATGCATCCTGAGACGTCGGATCAACAGCAAAAGCCAAACCTGCAGCTGCAGCATCCTCAGACACACGCAGAGTCACAACACCTGACTCAACCTTTATGGTGCTGACTTGCCTTTCAGGAAACAAATCACTGGCTGGCAACGTTGTCACCTGTATCGGGTTGCGAGCGTCAAGCTTTTCCAGATTGATTACAGCTGTTCTTGCGTGCAGAGGGATGGCACCTCCGGTGTAGCCAGTTCCTCCACCACGAGGCACAATTGTCAGACCGAGGGAAATACAGCGCTTCACCATTTCAGGAAGCTCAACCTCAGAGTCCGGAGTTAGTACAACAAATGGCAGCTCCACGCGCCAGTCGGTTGCATCAGTGACATGAGAAACCCGTGAGAGACCATCAAATCGAACATTGTCCGCGTGAGTTGCATTCCGCATTGTCTGCTGGACAGTCTTACGCAGACTCTGCATATCACTCAGACGCGTTTGAAAGGCTTCGATGGTGGCATTAGCTAGAGAAATTAGCGTATCCACACGAGTGTCGTTGCTTGCCCTATCGACAATCTGACTGATACGGTGCCGTAACGCTCCCACTAGAGCATCTCGCCGCTTGCGATTACTCAGCAGATCTTCCTGGATGAAGGGATTTCGATCTATTACCCAGATATCACCAAGGACTTCGAACAACATGCGCGCCGACTGCCCCGTTCTGCGTTCATCACGCAAACTCTGTATCAGTTTCCAGCCCGCGTCGCCCAAATAGCGCAGCGAAATCTCACGGTCTGAAAAAGACGTGTAGTTGTAGGGAATTTCCCGAAGTTGAGCTTCAGGAAGATGTAAGGGGTCACGACCTAACGGTGCATTCATGTCACAAACATTACACTTTTTGACGCATTTTTTTAAGGATGTTTTAGGAAGTAATTCTGATACGGTTGGGCACTACTCTAGTCACTCATACGCACACACAGGAGTTTTAGACAAAAAACATCACTGTTCTTGATATTTTCATTGTTTTCCTCCACAGACTCAATGGGCTCAATGGTTCCAGCACGGTACTCGGTGAATACCTCATGCGACTGTGCTTGCCACATATCAGGGGTGCCGCCAATAGATACAATAAAGTTATGCACGCCATGAACCATACGCTGGGCTAATGTTAACTTCATAAAGCTAGCGGCAGATTCGCCATCGCCAGTGATACGAACAGACGTTTGCGTTTTAATATGCGGTCGAAACTTGAGACCCGCCTTGTTGCAGTGATTCTGCTTAGCAGAAATATTGTCTCGAACAATACTTTCATCAACAATCAGGGCTGGCATGTCAATATCATCGACACAATTCGTCATGGGGATGCTCACTTCTAGGCCAAATATCTCGAGTAAGATTTCTGTAGTCGTTGCTTATTGGATTGCTCGGATAAGGGCCGACAACCTCCGCATAAAAAATATCAGACGCGATTTGCGAGAACGCATCATGGAAGTGGTTGGTTGACTTAACCACCAAAATCGATTTTTGCAGGGGGTCAATTCCCAAATTACTGAATACATCCGGGTTAAATACCTGCGAGCGAACGGTATTCAATATCACATCAACGCCGTTCACTGTAATCCACGCAGAATCACCCAGGGGCACCACGCTTTCACCAAAACTTTGTGTTGCCTGCCTCACAAGATTACGAACACGTACTTCAGCATCAATCGGCTCACCGGCACTATTCGACATTTTTCCGCCAAAACGAAGGGGCAATATCGCGTTTAATCCAGCAGAGAAGCACGTGCGCACAGCGATCGGATCCCATATGGTTGCCAATGCGGCGTTAGCAATGCCTTGTTTGAATATTTCGCGCAGAATAATCGTTGAATCACCTGCCACGCCACCGCCAGGGTTGTCCCAAACATCCGCCACCACTACGGGCCCTTGCCGGATGCCTCGCGCTTGTTGCAACGCTTCATTGGGCAATAGAAATTCTGGACGCGTCCTACCGCGAAAGGCGAATAACTCTTGACCGAGTTTCTCTGCCAAAGCATCCCCTTGATCCCTAGCATTGTCGGTAATGACGATAACCTTGGTTCCTAAATCAGGCACATCACCAGCCATAAAACCATGTACCACTGAAACGGACAGGACGTTATTGCGCCCTTCCAATGCTTTGATTCCATCAACAAAACTTCGCATAGGTTCCCGATTCGTAGGGAAAATTTCGATCATCTTGCAATCAAACACACTGATCTGCGGTTGGATCTCACCAGTGCTAGCTCTATGAATGAGCTCTATCAAATTTTCTGCGACATCCACAAAATCGGTATGTGGAAACTCTTTAAACACGGTGATGACATCTGCGTGTTGCACACGTCGTTCACTCAAATGACTGTGAGGGTCGAAGGTGACACCTATGTGTACCTGTTCACCAACCAGCTGTCTTACCTGCTTAATTAGCTCACCTTCACAGTCGAGACAATCTTGGGCCACCATGGCGCCATGTAATCCAAGCAGCACAATATCTACAGGTAACGATGCCCGGAGTTCGTCAAGTAATTGATCTCGGAGTTGCTCCCAAGCACCCTGATTGAGCATGCCCCCGGGCTCAGCCCAAGCCGCTGTGCCTTCAAGTAGTTGCCATTTGTACTGTTCAGCAACTCTACGCGCCGCAGGATAGACTGCGCTGCACAGCGTCGGGGTTTCCGGGTGATCGCCAGGAGCTGCATAGAAACTGTCTTTGAAGTCTTGCAGATCTGTTCTAAGCGGCGAAAACGTGTTGGTTTCTGTTGCAAGTGAGGCAACAAAAACACGTTTCGATGGTTTTGGTTCCTTCGCCAGTGTCATGAAGCTTGCCGCAATGTAGGAACTCGGGGAATGGAACTTAGCAGGCGTTTTGTGTACTCGTGCTGGGGGTTCTCGAACAACACACCCTTAGCTGCCGTCTCTACAATTTTACCTTGAAACATGACAGCGATACGATCAGAGATATGCCGGACCACCGCCAAATCGTGACTAATAAACAACATGGCAACACCGCTATCCCGCTGCAACTCTTTTAACAAGTTAAGCACCTGCGCCTGTATGGAGACATCTAAAGCCGATACCGCTTCATCTGCGACGATCAGCCGCGGCTTGAGTATCATGACACGGGCAATACCAATACGCTGACGTTGCCCCCCAGAAAATTCGTGCGGGTAACGTGATACTACTGATCTATCCAAGCCAACCTTTTCTAACATGGCCTCTATCATCGCTCGTGCTTGCTGAGCGTTATTCGCTAAATCATGTATGAATAAAGGCTCACGCAATATTTGCTCAATAGTCAGCCTAGGGTTCAGAGAGGCAAACGGATCTTGAAAAATCATCTGAATATCACGGCGCATGGGGCGAAACTGTCTCTGCGTCAGTCCTAATATATTCTTTCCAGCAAACAAGGCTGTTCCAGAGGTTGCCTGCTCCAATAAAGTCAGAGTTCGACCCACCGTCGTCTTGCCACATCCAGACTCACCCACAAGACTAAGTACTTCTCCTGGCGCAATTTGAAAAGTGATACCGTCTACCGCCCTTATCGATTGTCTTCTGGTGAACGGATTGGACGATGGCTTGCGGAAATGTGTATGTAAATCCTGTACGTCCAGTAACAGCTCACTCATAGCGGAAGTTCTCCGGCAAAATGGCAACGAGACAGGTGTTGGCTTTTCAACGAAACTAAGCCTGGAAGTTCTTTAGAGCACTGTGCTTTAGCAAAAGAGCACCGTGGATGAAAAGCGCAACCGTCCAACTGCTCTTCGAGTGTGGGCACTCTACCCGGAATAGCATCCAGCCACTCAATATCACTATCGATGGATGGCAAGGAATTCAGTAGTCCACGAGTGTAAGGATGAAGAATATTGGCAAAAAGCTCTAGCGTTTCCGCAGATTCAACAATTCGTCCGCGATACATCACCGCCACCTTATCGCAAGTCTGCGAGACTATACCCAAATCATGCGATATCAATATGATCGAAGTGCCTGTTTTTCTCTGTAAATCTAGCATCAGATCCAGCACTTCCTTTTGAACTGTCACATCCAAAGCGGTTGTGGGTTCATCAGCGATGATAAGTTTTGGATCACAAGCCAGAGCCATCGCGATCATGACTCTCTGACGCTGCCCACCAGATAACTGATGCGGATAACTATTGATGCGCTGCTCATGATCTGGAATCTTGACCATCTTCAATAACCTCAACGCTCGATTGCGATACTCTTTAACCGACATCTTTCGGTGTTCTTTTAATACCTCAATAATTTGATCACCTATTCGGTATACAGGATTAAGAGACGTCATAGGCTCTTGAAACACCATCGCCATTTGATCTCCCATAATCCGTCGGCGAGAACTTGGTGACACTTGCAGTAAATCCTGACCGTCAAAATAAATGGAGCCACTGGTGATACGCACTTGAGAGCCTTCCAACAAGCCCATGATGGCCAAGGCCGTAAGGCTTTTCCCGCAGCCACTCTCACCAACAATTCCCAAGGTTTCATTTTCATTGATCGTAAAGGAACAGTTCTGAACAACCGGTAACAGGCGACTCTTTGCATTAATCGCGATTGACAAATTTTCGACTTCTAGTAATGGCATGTCATCACACTCCCGCGATATCATCCTTGAATCGAGGGTCCAGACTATCGCGCATGGCATCTCCGACAAGGTTCATGGAAAATACGGTCAATATGATCAATGCACCTGGCCACAACAACAACCACGGTGCACGAGTGACATAGATTCTTTCTTGGGACAACATATTGCCCCAGCTTGCCACTTCTGGTGGCAAACCGAGTCCGAGGAAATCCAGTGCAGCAGCCTGCAATTGAGCAAACGCAAAAATAAAAGTAGCCTGTACAAGCAAGGGTGAAATAAGATTTGGCAGGATATGTCGAAACAGTAACGACAAATGCCCAGCACCAGAACACCGCGCAGCATCGATAAAGACATCGTTCTTTAGTTTTAAGGTCATTCCAAACAGGATTCGTGCAGTGGTAGTGGCATACACCACACCAATGACTATTATGGTGTTAGCGACACTGCGCTCTAGTAATGTCATCAAAATCAGAGCCATTAACAAGGCTGGAAACGCCATTAACACATCGACCCCGCGCATGAGCAGATGACCAAGCGTGGTAAAATAGGCAGACAACATACCAATCAGGCCACCAAAAACAAGTGCAATTAAAACACTACCCACACCGATAGTAATCGCCATGCGCGCTCCAAACAAAGCACGTGAAAATGTATCTCGTCCAAAATGATCGGTACCAAATAAATAAGGCGCTCCTGGTTCAGATAGGCGCATTACCGGGTCAATCTCCAGCGGATCAAACGGTGCTAACACCGGAGCTGCAATGGCAGCAAACATGACCAGACACAACCAGAGCGCCCCCAATGCTGCAAGTTTGCGACCGGCGAAAATGCTCTGTAATTTAATGATGACACTCATTGCAAGGACACCCGTGGATCAAGTCGGGCATAAGCCAGGTCAACCAATAGATTAACCACCATGTACAACACGACAATGACTAATATGACGCCTTGAATAACCGGATAATCTCGCCGTAGTATGGACTGCACCACTAGGCGCCCTATGCCTGGTAATGAAAAAACCGTCTCCGTAACAACCGCTTCTGATATCAATGCTGCAAACGTAAACCCGAAGGCCGCGGTCACCGCGATAAGGGAATTTCTGAAAACATGTTTAATTGCCACCTTCGCTGGAGACAGGCCCTTGGCACGTGCCGTACGCACATGATCTTCTCTGGATACATCAAGCATCGAGGCTCGAACAAGACGAACAATTAACGCTGCGTTGGGTGCTGCCAATGTCAAACTGGGTAGCAGCAGATAGCGCAGATTAGATAAGCCACCATCGGAAAGCGACGGAAATCCTGAGCTGGGAAACCATCCTAAGCCCACGGCAAAAATTAGAATCAAATACAAACCCAACCAAAAGGTGGGAATCGATGCAAACAACATCGCCAAACCAGATGTCAACTGATCGATCCATGTCCCGTGATGAGTGGCCGACCATATACCGATTGGAATGCCCAACAAGACAATCCAGAACATCGTCATTAGCGCAAGCAATATGGAAGTCTCGGCGCCATCAGCAATGACCGTCAGTACAGGTGTTTTGAAAAACAGGGACTCGCCCAAATCTCCTTTGAGAACGTTGGAAAACCAAGCAATGTACTGCTGCCATATCGGTCTATCCAAACCCATCTCATGGGTTAATGCTGCTATTTCTTCAGGTGTAGCTGTGTCACCCAGTAATACGGCAGCGGGATCACCCGGAATCAAGTGGATAAACATAAACACAAGGATGGACGCCGCAACTAGCGTAGGCACTAGCGTCAAGATGCGTTTAAATATATAGGCGAGCACGTTTAAAGATTATCCTCAGGCAAGAGCACTTTAAGTAATCAAAGACAACGGCACCCTCTTCTTCGGGTAAATTCTGGTGTAAAGAAGAAGGTGCCGACCAACGGTGTACTACTTACTCACGTTCCAGAAATGCGGCCATATAAGCGTGGCATCTCCCAGACCTTTAAGCGAAGGTGATGCAATGTTGTAGGTATAGACATCACCCGTCTTCATGGTTGGAACTTGCTCATAGATCAATGCCTGAATATCCGCCCAAATTGCCTGTCGTTCGGCTGGATCAGACGAAGCAGTGAACTTATCTTTCAACACCAGCTTCTCTTCAGTTGCCCACCATCCCGGATAGCTATCATTCATGACTGAAATCAAAATAGGATCTGGCACAAAACCGTGATGGGTGAAAAACATATCCCATTGATCAGGTTGTGAGCGCTTCTCTATCAAGGTTGCCCAGTCGTACACTTGCAGATCGATATTGAATCCTGCCTGTGCTAACTGTTTGGTGTAAACAATCGCCTTGTCGTAATGAAATGCATAATTGGTAGATACCATGAATTTTATGGGTTGCCCAGCATAGCCAGCTTCAGCTGCCATCGATTTTGCAGCTTCTGCATCTCCACGACTAAAGTTGTCAGCCCCAGATTCTGTGTACCAAACGTTACCTTCCGGGAGAAAGGATCCATTTGCTCGCCACAACCCTTCTGGCCCGATCGCCACTTGTAAAGCCGGTGTCTTATTCAAAGCTGTTTGAATGGCACGACGCAAGGCGAAGTTTTCCTTCAATGGGCCTTCTTTCGAATTCAGGAATACCAGGCCAAAAATAGGACCGCCATTCAAGACTGTCTTAACATTTGCATCTGCATCCAGATCGGCAAAGAGATCACCTGGAATACTCTCGGCATAATCGTAATCACCTGCCTGCAAACCTGCTACCCGAGTGCCCACATCAGGTACCGGCATAAAACGCAAGGTATCAAGTTCTGCTACACGTGATCCACCATACCCGTCAGCATCACCAGGCGCAGATGTGTACTCATCATATCGAACTAGTTCAACATGTCGATTTGGCTGCCATTCACTAAATTTGTACGGGCCAGTACCGATATAATTCTCCGGTGCAATAGGTTCTTTTGTTGCACCATCCATAACCGACGCTGGATATATGGCCGGGCCACCATTGATGAAAGCCAGCAAGTTTTTCCAAGGGCCAAATGGCTGTGACAGATTCAGTGTGATCTCGTAGTCACCACTTGCCTCAATACTTTCCACGTTACCAAACAACAAACCTCCACGTGATCCGTGCTCTCCCCAACGTTTCATGGATGCAACAACATCTGCGGACGTCATCGCCTGTCCATTATGGAAGGTGACATCATCGCGCAAGTTAATGGTAATGGTCTTACCATCAGCAGAGAGTGAATCACCGGATGCCAATAGGTTCACCGGTGCATTGGCAGCACTGAACGTGTACAAACCTTCGAAAACATGATGCGCAATAGTTGTTGCTAGATCGGACGTGACAACATGCTGATCCAGACTAGGTGGTTCACCCACTGTGGCATAGCGCAGCATGCCATCAGCTATTGCAGGACCAGCTGCGAGGGTAATTGCCCCAGCAACCAACGCCGCTTTCCACATCGTTCTTTTTATCATTTATATCTCCTTGCACCGACACAACGAATAACGCCCTACAAATGGACGAAGCCTATGTAAGAAACTATCATTTATATCCATTTTCGGTCAAGTAAATTCATTTACCTCTAAATTATACGGTATATTATGTAAGTTACTTACATTTTAAAATAATCATGTAAATAAAACCTATGCCAAACAATAATCCAATAGTTAGATTCGACGCTGCCGATACCGCTGCTGGCGGCACCCCACGTCCGTTTGCAAAGGCTGTGCGAGCCGGCGATTTCGTATTCGTGTCTGGACAAGTACCCACGCTAGACGGGGAAGTTGTCACAGGCGGGATCACTCAGCAGACAGAGCAGGTAGTCCAGAACATCATTGACGTTCTGGCACTCGCAGACTGCACACTCGCCGATGTCGTAAAAGTCTCCATATGGCTAGATGACCCGAGAGACTTCACCAGTTTCAATTCGGTATTTCAGAAACACTTCATAGCAAACCCACCCGCTCGATCCACAGTGCAATCGTCACTAATGGTCGATGCCAAGATCGAAATGGATGTCACGGCGTACAAACCGTTGTGACGCGGCACACCTCATGAGTCGAGTCATCGATGTAATCTCACGCACCCGACAATTAGACGGCACTTTCAGTAATAGAGAACAACTTGTTGCCGACTTTGTATTATCCAACCTAGAGAACGTCGCTACTCTGTCTCAAGTTGAAATTGCCATCAACGCAGGTGTGTCGGTAGCCACCGTTAATCGATTTTGTGTCACCTTAGGCTGTGAAGGATTCAGAGAATTCATGCTGCGCCTAGCACAGAGCGTTGCCGTTAGCATGCAGTATTTGGGAGGACCCAGCCGTGATGATTCAGAATCGGTTCAGCTGGTTACCCAAGTATTCGGAGCACTTGTCGATAGCTTAAATCTTGCACGCTCACATCTGAACAGCGAAGCCATTCAGCAGGCGATAGATGCTTTGTCAAAGACACGTCGGGTGGTATTTATCGGCGTTGGGGGCGGATCAGCTAACGTTGCCAGAGAGGGAGCCAACCGTTTTTTTCGACTGGGAATTCCTGCTGAGGCTTATGCCGATGGATATCTGCAACGCATGGTCGCCTCGACTCTGGAGGCCGGTGATACTGTTTTTGCAATTTCTTCAAGCGGCCAAGCAGCCGAATTGCTGGACAGCATTTCCATAGCAAAACAATACGGCGCACAAACCATCAGCCTAACTCGTACTGGTACTGATCTGGCATCACTGACCGAAATCACCATTGAACTGGACTTACCTGAAGATCAGGATATTTTCAAACCGTCCGCCTCTCGACTGGTTTTCATGGCCATTGTTGATGTACTAGCAGCAGGGGTTGCTCGTAAGCATCCGGAACGCGTGAAAGAATATCTGCGTAGGATTCGCACATCGCTAGTCAACCTATCTAAGGATACGAGTCCTAAACCCATAGGGGATTAGTGAGATCGGACTGCAGACAACCCAGCTCCACATTTCACTTGAATTCATCAGCACAGCGCAAGGCGTAGTTACTCGTAATGGCGAAGGCATTCCCACCATGAAGCCTAATACCGATGAGACAGCCAAATTACGGGCATAAAAAAGCCCCGACGTACGGGGCTTCCATAGAGCATTGGGCGCTTGAAACGCCGCTTGATCTGTTATCGCTTGGAGTACTGAGTCGCTTTTCGCGCCTTTCGTAGTCCAACCTTCTTTCGTTCGACCTCACGTGCATCACGGGTTAAGAAGCCAGCGCCACGTAATGCAGGTCGGAGTGTCTCGTCATACTGAAGCAACGCTCTGGAAATTCCCAAGCGGATAGCACCTGCTTGACCACTACCACCACCGCCTTTGACAGTGATTTTAAAATCAAAGTTTGCAAGGGTGTCAGTGCGCTCGAGAGGCTGACGAATAATCATGTGAGCCGTTTTACGACCAAAGTACTCGTCAAGAGACTGATCGTTTACAACGATTTTGCCACTCCCGGAGTTCATGAATACGCGAGCAGTGGAAGACTTACGTCGACCAGTGCCATAATACTGTTGTGCTGCCATTATTTGAGCTCCAGTAACTGTGGCTGTTGGGCTTGATGAGTATGGTTAGCATCTGCAAATACCCGAAGCTTGCCGAACATCGTGCGACCCAAAGAGTTCTTGGGGAGCATGCCTTTAACAGCCAGTTCGATAATGCGCTCAGGATGTGTCTGCTGCAGCTTCTCGAAGTTGGTTGTTTTCAGATTACCAATGTAACCTGTGTGGTGACGGTACAACTTGTTCTTCGCCTTGTTGCCGGTTACGACAACTTTCGAAGCATTGATAACGACCATGTAGTCGCCGGTATCAACATGTGGTGTGTAGATGGCTTTGTGCTTTCCGCGTAGACGGCGGGCACATTCAGTCGCAACGTTACCAAGGGTCTTACCTTCAGCATCGATAACGAACCACTCGTGTTTAACCTCTGCAGGTTTTGCGCTGACGGTAGTCTTGTTCACTATGGGTGTGTCTCGGTAGGGCATATTCGAAATTAAGCCCATAATTATAAACGACGTTTGTACGAAGCTCAACAGTCAGGCGCATATTTCGTCATAAGATTGAGCGATGTGACCGATTTGGCACATCGTGAGGCCTACGCAGGTGGTCTTCAAGTGATTCTCGACCACTCAAAAAAAACAGCGCGATCAAAAGATCGCGCTGTTTAACCATCATTAGGGGTGATGGAGGAGAAAAATACACTTGCGTAACCAGGTAATTGCAAACACTGAGCCAGTTTCTCCCCAGTTTACGAAATATATTTAAATAACCCGCTCATCAAAACGTCATTCCCAGCGTAAGACAAATTATTGACTAGCAATGCGTAATAACTAAAACTATGGAACTATATTTCCATCAACACAATCATTTGTGTGAATTACGTCACCTTTTATAATTTGGAGATACCTCAGCTAACACATTGCATGTTGATGCCAAATTGTCACCTACCCCGCCGAAGCGTTATCGGCCCAAATTAAAGCCCCAAACCAGTTGGAAATTGAAGAGTTGTCCAGCAGCCTAGAACTAGGCATCAAGTTGAAGAATCGATTATTTCCCAGCTATAAGTGATTGTGGCGCTCTTCTCTAGCATCTTTGTGGCGGAGCAGTATTTCTCTGCCGAAAGATTTACAGCTCTCTCCACATGCTTCTCACTCAATCCATGCCCCCATACTTTAAAATGGGCCGTAATCGCTGTGAACACGTGGGGTATGTCCTCCGCACGCTCTGCATCGAGGCTGACTTCAACGTCTACAACGTTCTGGCGGGACTTTTGCAACATCAGCACAACGTCGAAGGCAGTACAGCCTCCTAGACCAATGAGTACCAACTCCATAGGCCTGATGCCTAGATTACGCCCGCCGTGTTCCGGTGACCCATCCAGCACTACTGAGTGTCCACTTCCGGACTCACCGACAAAACTCATATGATCAAGCCATTTTACTCTCGCACGCATTACTTCTTACCCCTGTGCTCGAAATTGGACACGCGAAATGGCTCCGATTTCATTGAAGAATTTAAGATTACCGCCGATCACTGTTTGACATTAGACAAATACAGACTGGACGGTCTACCAAGA
>JBLIIE010000140.1:0-12988 GCA_047634635.1 Granulosicoccus sp.
CCGCCGCGGTCATAATGCTCATAATCATCCAAGCGGTGTGGCAGAGCCTTCAGA
Organism: Granulosicoccus sp.; assembly: GCA_047634635.1. Classification (GTDB taxonomy): domain Bacteria; phylum Pseudomonadota; class Gammaproteobacteria; order Granulosicoccales; family Granulosicoccaceae; genus Granulosicoccus. The sequence goes on from JBLIIE010000140.1 coordinate 55, forward strand.
TACGGATGTTCGCTTAACGCGAAAATTGACTGATGCTCTGGCATTGATAGATGTCAGAGTGTTGGATCACTTGGTTATTGGACAGGGGGTGCAGACGTCGTTGGCGGAGCGTGGACTTATTTAGATGCGTGATTCATGGTGTAATTTGCGAGTTCGTTAAACTGGACAAGCTTGAATGATTTCCCTAGGCTTGGCCCCATAAAAGGAACTCGCTAGATACTCAGGTATTGCAGGAAAACCATTTGGAACATCTGCGCCTAGGGTTTTAATAATTTTAGATTTGCAGAACGCAGCTGGCGCGACATGAGGCCTGATCTCGTGAGTTGCTTCGAAATTACTTCATTGCTTCCGTCGCTTGTTGCTACAGTACCGCGATAGTAAACTGAAACGCGCATGGATGAAAAAATGAGTAAATCGAAATGAACAAAACCGTCGTAGTCACAGGTGGAACTCGCGGAATAGGTGGCGCGGTGTCGCGGGTGCTTTTCGAAGCCGGGTGGCATGTGATTGCAGCAACCGTATCCCCACAAGAAATAGAAGCGTTCGATGGGCCAGGTGAAATCGATCTGCGCTTGCTTGATGTAACAGACAACAACGCAGTGGAATCGTTTTTCCACTCAGTTGGGCAACTTGACGGATTGGTTAATTGTGCTGGAATTCTGCAACGTGGCGCTGAATACGATCTGGAAGTATTTCAGAAAGTCATCGATGTGAATCTAACTGGCACAATGAGATGTTGTGTCGCTGCGAAGCCACTTCTTTCTCAAGGCCGCGGTGCAATAGTCAACTTGGCATCGATGCTCAGTACGTTCGGTGGTCCACTAGTGCCCGCTTATTCAGCATCAAAAGGTGGAGTTGCACAGTTGACTAAATCGTTGGCTGGGCACTGGGCCGAAGATGGCATTCGAGTCAATGCGGTTGCACCCGGTTGGATTGAAACAGAAATGACTCAAGGACTAAGGGATGCACCAGAACGTGCGGACACAATTCTGAATCGCACGCCAATGAAAAGATGGGGCCGAGCTGAGGAAGTTGGAAACTTGATTAAGTGGCTCCTGTCGGACGAAGCGAGTTTTGTAACCGGCTCAGTCTATCCGGTGGACGGCGGATACAAAGCAGTTTAATGAAGCGTAAACAACCAGGTATTTTATGAGTAACAAAAAAGAATTCGACGAAAGAACGCCGTATCAATTGCCATTTCCAAAGGATGCCTTGACTGAGATCGTGGTGCCGGATGCAATACCGGAGGACGATCGTCTGTGGGTGCCGCAGGCAGAAAACGTCTGGTTTCGCCCTTTGTGCTTGAATCGATCACAAGGCTATTGGATGAACTTGCTGAAAGTAAGAAAATCAGGCGTGCTTTCTCGTCATCGCCATCCTCAGCCCGTTCATGGGTTTGTGTTGAAAGGTCGTTGGCATTACCTTGAGCACGATTGGATGGCTGAAACTGGATCCTATGTTTTCGAACCACCGGGTGAAACTCACACCTTGGTAGTGCCTGAAGGCGTGGAGGAGATGATTACCTATTTTCAGGTCAACGGTGTGATGTGTTATGTAGACCCTTGGGGCGAGGTTTTAGGGTATGAAGATGTTTTCACTAAGATTGATGCGTGTCGAGAGCATTTTACCGCTGTCGGTCTCGGAGAGGACTATGTTGATCAGTTCATTCGATAAGTATTACTAATTAAGAATGGTGCAGTTAAGTAATTAACGGCTATCTCTGCGATAGCAGCAGCGAGAAAACGTACATGCAATCTAAAGTTATTAGCATTGCAAATCACCTTTGTACCGTAATCAATATCAGTGCTAGAGTAAACACACGCAGTGCGGACTTAAGGTGTATTACCAATAAGTTTGACGTGAATTTTCTAAAACTTCCCTGGAGGGATATAAATATGCACAAATTAGTAAAATCAACACGACGCTTACTTTTGGCATCAACAAGTGCTGCTCTTTTGTTAACCGCTATGACTACCTCGGTTTTGGCTGCCTATCCCGAGAGGCCAATTACCTTGATCGTGCCTTGGGGCGCGGGTGGTGGTACCGATGCAACTGGTCGCATGATCGGCACCTTGTTAGAGAAAGAACTTGGCAAGCCTGTGAATGTGGTTAATCGCACCGGTGGTAGTGGTGTTGTCGGTCATTCGGCTATTGCCAATGCCAAACCTGATGGTTATAACTTGGGTGTGGCGACTGTAGAAATCGGCATGATGCATTGGGCTGGTTTAACCGAGCTAAATGGAACAGATTACACACCCATCGCGCTTTACAATTATGATGCAGCCGGATTTATGGTGAGCGCAGACTCTCCCTGGACTAGCGCGAATGACGCGCTGGATGCGATCAAGGCAAATCCTGGAAAACACAAGGGCTCAGGAACGGGTCAAGGTGGTATATGGCATCTGGCACTGGCTGGTATGTTAAACACAGCGGGTATAGCCCCAGACGCAGCTCCTTGGGTACCTTCCAAAGGTGCGGCACCAGGCTTACAGGAATTGGCATCTGGTGGTGTTGACATAGTCACTTCCTCTATCGTTGAAGCCTCAGCATTAATTGACGCAGGCAAAGTAAAAGCCCTAGCGGTAATGGACACCGAACGAAATGCTGCATTTGCGGATATCCCAACGTTAATAGAGTCAGCAGATATTGATTGGCAGATGGCTGCATGGAGAGGATTGGTGGGGCCTAAAGGTCTTCCTGATGATGTCACTGCGACATTAACTGCAGCATTTGAAAAGGTATGGAATTCGGCTGAATTTCAGGACTTCATGAAAGGGCGTGGTTTTGGATTGGTCTGGAAGCCAGGTGCTGAATTCGGTCAATGGATGAGCGACAGCGATGCTGCTCTGGGTAGTGTAATGCAAGCGGTAGGTCTGGCTAAGTAAGCTTAGCTACACCGTATCAATAACTCATTATGCGATTTAACGATGCCATAACGGGTTGCGTGTTAGTGATTTTTGCCATTGCAGAAATCGCTTACACGCAAACCTTTCCCTCATTGTTTGGCCAGAATTATGGGCCAGACCTTTTCCCGAGAATAATCGGGTTTGGGCTTATCGCAACCGGCTTGTTGCTAATGGTTCGCGGCGTTCTGCAAAAACGACGCGCGGGTATCGACGGCCGATGGGTTGAATTAGGTCCGTGGGTCCATCAATCGCGTTTGAAGATCAATGTCCTGCTGGTTATCCTTGCTCTACTGGCGTACATACTGTTGTCCGAGTGGCTCGGATTTATTCTGATGTCGATGTTGATACTGTCCGTTCTTTTGTACCGGCTGGGTAGTAATGTTTTATCGGCCTTGTTAATTGCAGCTGTAACCACAGCTTTACTGCAACTGATGTTTGCCAAGCTATTGCTTGTTCCGTTGCCTGCTGGTTTGCTTCTAGGATTGGTTTACTAAATCGGTATGGATGCACTTCTATTAGCCTTAAGTCTTGTTTTTCAGCCTTACGTGTTGGGCGTTATGTTGTTGGCAGCGCTGTTTGGATTATTTATTGGTTCCATTCCGGGCTTGACTGCCACCATGGCCACAGCCCTGTTAATTCCTTTTACTTTTTATATGGATCCCGTGCCGGCAATCGCTTGCATTGTAACCACCGTTGCAATGGCAATCTTTGCGGGTGATATCCCAGGGGCCTTACTGCGCATTCCTGGTACACCTGCATCGGCTGCGTATTGTGATGAGGCCTATGCGCTTACTCGAAAGGGCAAAGCTGAGTTAGCGCTGGGTACCAGTCTGGTCTGCGCGGCAATTGGTGGCGTTATGGGCTCCATTGTTCTGTCGCTAACGGCACCTGTATTGGCTGAGTTTGCTATTAAGTTTTCTTCCTACGAATACTTTTGGCTGGCCTGTCTGGGCTTGTCTTGTGCTGTCATTATTTCTACCGGCTCTACGTTAAAAGGTTTTGTATCGTTGTTAATCGGTTTGTTCATAGCCACCATCGGCATAGACATAACTGCTGGTCACCCGCGCTTTACATTTGGCAGCGTCGAAATGATGGCAGGGATCAGTTTTATACCGGCAATGATCGGCATGTTCGCCATATCAGAAGTGATACGGTTTGTTGTTTCCACCGCTCCTCCCGAAACCGTCGTTCAACAACCCGTAAAAAAAGTGTTTGCAGGTATTGGCGCTGTATTGTTCAAATATAAACTGAACGTATTCAGGGGGGGAGTGATTGGCGCGGTCGTCGGAATACTGCCTGGCGCAGGAGCCGATATAGCTGCATGGATTTCCTTCGCGGTATCGAAACGTTTTTCCAAGGAAAAGGATAAATTTGGAACTGGACATGTAGAAGGGCTTGTAGATGCCGGTACAGCGAACAATGCAGGGTTATCGGGTGCCTGGGTGCCCGCACTGGTATTCGGCATTCCGGGTGATTCCATAACTGCTATTGCCATTGGCGTGCTGTACATGAAGGGTATGAATCCAGGGCCTACCGTATTTCTTAATCAGCCTGAACTCATACATTCAGTTTTCGTGGTTTTCTTCCTGGCCAATATAGCGTTAATTCCATTGGGGTTTATTGCTATACGTTTTTCACGGCAAGTTTTGCGTGTGCCTAGAAAGGTGCTGATACCCATCATATTGATGTTCTGCATAGTTGGGTCTTTCGCTATCAACAACACCGTGTTTGGTGTCACTGTCATGCTGGTCATGGGAGTGCTTGCCTATCTTATGGAGGAAAATGGTTTTCCTGTAGCACCAACTATATTAGGTATCGTTCTAGGTACCATGTTGGAGGACAATTTTATGTCGTCAATGATTAAAGCCGATGGAGATTTGATGGGCTTCTTTTCACGGCCAATAGCCGCAACACTGGGAGTTATTGTTATTGCACTTTGGATTGCGCCGATTTTGCGTTTTATATACCTATCTATACGAAGTGGACGTCAGAAAATTTAACCACTTCCCTCAAGGTGGGTGCTGCAAATCCGCCACCAGCACGTGCACACTTCAGTGCGGCGGTGATATTAGCAAACTTTACAGCACTTAATTCATCGGCGCCTCGTGCCAATTGAACAGCGAAAGCACCGTGCCAAACATCACCCGCTCCCAAGGTGTCAACGGCATCAATTTTTGGTGCAGGAATAGTTTCTAGTTCTGAGCCACGCAATATATGCGTACCGTTTTCGCCGTCGGTTACACAAATCCAAGCTGAAAATTGTACTGATGCTTTTAGTAAGCCGTGCACTATCGAATCGGTGGACGCAAAATCGCTTAAACCTTGTCGTGAGAATGCGATATGACTTGCAAGACTCATCGCTTCGAGTGAAACCGGTGCTTCCGCATCCACGATCCCTGGAATATTGTGTGCTTTTGCATATTCAAGCGCGTAAATTGAGCCCTCATGCCATCTTGTATCAACGAGTACTGCGAGCGGTAAGGTTTCGAACGACAACTCGTGAACGACAGGTGCCGCTGCCTGATCTCTGTAGTTAAGTATTTGCCTTTCACCTTGTGAGTCAATCGCAATACTTGATACAGGAGTCTTTATGCCAGTTCGCGAAGAGACGTTAGCGCAATCGATGCCTTCGGCATTGAGAGTGGACAAAATGAATTTCCCGAAATCATCATCGCCCACTCTGGCAAGAATACTGGCTATGCCACCCAGGCGCTTGATTGCGATTGCAGCGTAACAGCCACCACCTCCGCAAGATAATGAAACGTTGTTTGCTCGGTATTTTATAGCGTCCTTCGGAATCGTAGCGACATCAAATACAATATCTGCAGCCAATAGGCCGCATACCAGTATTGAGGTTGTATTAACTGGGTCATCATGCATCAAGTCGAGTCACTCCAGCAGAAATATAAGTCCCTGCATGGCTAATTATGAACGTATAAACCTGGTGACTAACCAGTCTGTTCAAACCGGCGGGAGCAGATTATCTGCTCGTATTCTGATTATAAGCCAGACAAAATCTCATCGTTCCCAACATCCGAGAGGGGTGGCAGAGCCTTCGGATACTGATGTGCGACTAACGAGGAAGCTGACTGTTGCGTTGGTGTTGATAGATGGCAGTGTACTTTTTCACTTTATTAGCATGCAGGGAGAGAAGATGTCGCGGGTGGAGTGGGGGTTGCTGCGAGCGCAAGTGCGCTGCAACGCATTTATCCTTTGCTATAACCGAACCCTGCAAACTAAACTCAAGCTGTAATTTTTTTAACAACAACAGGTGTGGTGCGTTCAGGTTGGTTCTTGGAAATAATGTTTTTGGGTTGGCAGCCTTTAGGGTCAGCACCTTCGCCTGCATCTTGGTCAGAACTAGCCTGTTCACCGCCTTGATCACAATCGCTGGCTAAAGCACTTCCGCTTAAAGCTACACTAGCCCCAGCCAGGAGCATTCCACTGCCGGTTTGAATAAAACGCCTACGGCTCGATTTATCAAGTACAGCAATGCTGTCTGAGTTTTTTCGTTGCATCTCTCAATCCCAAATAATTTGGAACCTCAACACTAACCCACTCCGAGTTGTGACGTCAATAAGAGCTTAAAGTTGCAGTAGCATGGGCGGGGAATACCACTAATAGGATTTACTGTTTTTGAACAATCAATAAGTTAGCGTATAGCAGGCGAGTACATAATGCTTGTTTTTGATCATTATCAAGGCCCGCTAGATTACCCATGACTATTGGTTCAGCAGTGAGTAATTGCTCTACGGCCATGCTTAGTGGGTGAGTGAATTCCAGTATCTGACCGTGTGTTCTTAAGCGGATAATCTCGCTCGAGCTCTCAATACCTATGAGCTGTGCATGGTTAATCTGGATTACTGTAGATTCAGTGAAACTCTTTGGTGAGGTGGCCAGTACTCCAGCTGTGCTCGGAGCAGAATCAATTGCAGTTGCATCTTCAATACTAGACAGTGCGCTCTTCAAACCTTCGCAAGTTAATTCTGGTTTAAGAATACGCAGTATGTTGTTTTCCGCTGATTCATCACCTGCTGTTCCCTTAACCTTACTAAAGAGAGACTGAATTTCTCGAGGCACGCTCTTTCGATATATAAGCTCATCATTTGTGAGAGTTTGCGTCATTTCCATGAGCACGTCTCTTAGTGTAATTGCATAGACGCCCAACGTGATGTGTAGTGAGGTTTGTTCCGTTGCTACCGCATCGTGCATAACACCTCGGGGAATGTAGAGAGTATCTCCCGGTTCAAGTGGGATTGATTGTGTAAGCGCGCCTACTGCATGTTCTCCTGCTTGGAAACCATCATGTTGAAACGGAAGTTCTACGCCGCCTTCATAGAAGTTAAATGTTTTGGTACCAGCAACTTGCAAAATAAACACATCATGCGAATCGAAATGTGCGTTGAACCCTTGTTGGCCTGTAGGTGATAAATAGACATTGGTTTGGCAGCGTAGTTTGAGTTCGCTTTGTATATCACGGCGAAAGTTGGCTAGGCTTTCAATCTTTTCATGGGCCTTCGATATTACAACAGTGGCACCCTCATGATGTCGTTCTATAAGCCTATGAGCAAGAATTCTGCGTGAGTCATCGGAGTACTCGGAAATATCAATAGTTCGGTTGGATTGTGTTAGCTGTACTGAAGGATAATAAAGCGCTTGGGAAGACAGCATGGATTCGAGGGTGTCGATAGAAACTAAAGACACGAAGTGCTCTGTGGATGAGCGACTAATATGCAGCGGTGTTTTCTCCCAATAATGGCCAAAAAAATCAGACTCGGTAACTGGCCCAAGAACCAGTGCAAGTTTGCTTGCTGCATTCATGTTCACTTAATCACAGAGTTTAAAAATTTGTACGGTTACATTCAAGATGTAACGTCTCTAGTCGCTTAGACGCCTCACAAACATAGCATACGTTCTAACGAGCATAGAGGATTCGATAATTGAATAAGCGGTCTTTGTTGTTGCTCTCAGCACTGTTTCTTTCGGCTTGCGATGGCTCTGGAGGTAATACAGCTATGAATGTACCGGTGGTAGCGACTCCCGATGCCAGCGTTAGTGAGCCTGCTGCTCCGAATATGGGTAGCGCCTCTGCAGTCATTGAACCGGCCTCACTAATGAGCCTCATTGAAGGCGAAATAACTCTATACAACGATTCGGTGACAACAAGTGACGTCAACATTAGCGTACGTAACACCAACGTCAGTGCGGTGATGCAGGCGAATGGAAAGTTTGCGCTCGAGCTTCCTCAAGCCGACACAGAGCAAACCGTTATATTGGACATCAGTGGTGCCAATGTGATTCCTGATAGTGTCGCGGTGCCGTTTCCAGCTAATACGGTTCGTGTGAAGGTTAGTGCTGATATAGCGCAGCGCACACCGCCTATCAGCTTTAATCTGGACAACGGAGGGGAGATGACGAACCCGCTTAGTCCAACACGCGTCAGTGTTTCAGTGCCATCCAATGCTTTCGAGTTTTCTGACGGAACTCTGGCTGTAGGGGACGCCGAAGTCAGCATCACTGAAATAGATATAGAAGATTTGAACGGTGAAAGTGCCTGGGCCCCGAACCTGTTAGGCATGGCCGAAGGCGTGAGTGAAGAGACTGTGATAAGTACGCTAGGTATGAGTGATTTTCACTTTTCGCAAAATGGTAGAGATCTGCAGCTTCGTCCTGGTACGACTGCAACGATCAAAACTGACATGGTGACTACAGTCCTAATACCCAAGGGCGAGACAGTTGCCGTTGAAGCTGAGGCGGGCATGGTTGTCCCTTTATGGTATTACGATACCGTCGATCTGACTTGGAAGGAAGACGCGGAGTCAGTAGTCGTAGCTGATAGTGAATCTGAAACCGGATTCAGTCTGTCTGGGGAAGTTGGCGATTTCACCACTTGGAACCACGATTTCGTAGTTCCTTGGACAACGATTTACGTGAACGTTAGATTAGTCGATGGAGATGGGAACTTATATACTGATCTTACCGTGGCCAGTCACACAGCCACAGCCAGCATTGTGAGTACTCAGGGCGTCGACGCGACGGGCACTGAATGGTCATATGACTCACTGTAAGTTCCACAGGAAGTATATCTTCGATGCACATGATAGCTGGTGATCTCAGCGGAGAAGCTGTAGTTACAGCGAGCGCGTTTGACTCAGGCAGTACAACAATGGACTTTGCAGTTTCGAACGTGGTAGCTGAGGGTTCTGGATATGCAGTACTACTTTCAAATTCTGGTACTGCAAGTAAAATATTTAACAACAGTGATAGCGAACGGAATGTCACCGTAGATATAGTAGTCGAAGAGGTAGAGGACGACCTCGTTCCGATGACATTTCTGGGAACTGTGGAAATCCAGTTCGTAGATTTAAACGGACATCCCCACGATGGCGTTAATATTGTTAGCTATGTTGTAACTGCGGATTCAGATACAACGAGTTGGAGTAATCAAGAGACCCTTACACCACTATTGGATCAAATGGCTGTGTTAGCGAACACTCAAGAGCAGATAAACAATGGGGAGACGGTGACCATGGAATTTACACTCGAAAGTATAATCGTTGAAGTCCTTGGTGAGTTAACGTTACTGAATCCGGTAGTGGGAACAAAAGTATTCCATACGTTTGACAGCGATCACACCATTGTTCTAGAGGTGCCTGTTATTGATTTGTAGCTTGCCTCTAGCAAACTACTGCACCTCCATTTTTTTGATGACCTAACCACTGCACAGTTTTTTCAAGCAACTTTGCATCAACAGTTCCCTCTGTGAGACTTGAATAATGCTGCGTCGATGACACCGTGGGGTCTCGGCGCAGTATTTGTGTTAATTCGAATTTAACGTCTCCGGTGTTGATAGATACCGTCTCATCTATCAGTGGGGCACTGCTCACTATTCAGGGTTAGGTATTCATTCTTTTTTTTAAAGAATAGTTAAGAGTCCTAAGCTTGCTAGGCCTAAAGCTGCTGCCATAAGTAAAACTTTTAGGATCGACCATTTCCAAATAAATAGGGCATAGGCGCTGATTAGAGTCAGGACTAATATTCGCCAATCCAGGGTCGCTAAACTTGGACTCCATAAAGTAAGGGGGCCAAGCTTTTGAGCGGTGACAGTTGCAAACAGAACATGCAAGGAAAACCATACTGACAGATTGAGAATGACGCCGACTACCGCGGCTGTAATGCCCGCAAGGGCACCCCTAAGTCGGGGTTGCTCACCTATCCATTCAATATAGGGAGCACCTGCGAATATCCAAAGAAAGCAGGGGACAAACGTTACCCACAAAGTCACGGACGCGGCGGCAAGGCCCAACAGAATTCCGCCCTCGCGAAAGCCTGCGACAAAACCTACGAATTCTGTCACTAGTATCAAAGGACCCGGGGTTGTTTCGGCCAGCCCCAGTCCATCCATCATCTCCCCTGCAGTTAACCATCCTAGTTCGACAACAACGTCTTGTGTCATGTAGGCCAATACTGCGTAAGCACCGCCAAACGTCACTACCGCCAAACGTGAAAAGAAGGCGCCAATATCTAACAGGAATTGATTGTCGGTAAACAGATAGATGGCGATAAGCGGTGCCGCCCACAGACAGGCCCAGAACAAAACCGTTAGTAGGGTTGAACGCATCATGGATGGTAGGGGGGATTGCTTGACTGCTGAGCCTAGTGACTGTCGATTCGTCAAAAAACCGTACAGCCCCGCAGCTACCACTATCAGAGGGAAAGACACTTCAAAGAAGAAAATGGCAACGAATGCAATGGCTGCGATAATCCAATGATCTTTTTGTTGGAGTGCCTTTTTTGAAACTCTTAGTAGTGCTTCAATGACAATGACAACCACCGCAGCCTTTACGCCAAGAAAGAGCGCATCGAGCAAGGGGAGCTTACCAAAGCCTGTATAAATGGCTGCAAGCAACAATACGATAATGGCTCCGGGAATAACAAACAGAAGCCCTGCAAGCAAGCCGCCTTTGACACCGTGCATTCGCCAGCCTGCGTAAGTTGCAAGCTGCATGGCTTCAGGCCCGGGCAGCAACATGCAAAAGCTCAAGGCATTGATATATTGCTTTTCACTGAGCCAGCGGTTTTCGACGACCACCATGCGATGCATTAATGCTATTTGCGCTGCTGGCCCACCAAAGGACAGTAATCCAATTTTCAACCAGATTCGAAAGGCTTGAAAAAGCGTTGGATGTTCAAGAGGTTCATCATTTGCAGGTTTTGTGATCCCAGTGTTCATTCAATTACGAACCACGGTGTCTGGCCAATCATGAGTTTCGTTGGTCGCGTCGCGACACCAGCGATAAAACGCATCGTAGAGTAAGCATCCTGCATCAAGCTGCTCAAGATCGTCTGAGAACATCCTCGACAGGCCGAGGGATGCTGCCAGTAAGCCTTTGGACTCGCCAGCCAATTCAGGCTGATCGGTATCAGCCGCTCTGACGATAGCTGCGAGGTGTAATAAAGGCTTAGTGTTTAAACCAAATTCGTTAACCATAACGTCGAAGGTGCAAAGTTCTTCTCTATGGCTCCAGAACACACCTTCGACATCAAAAGGTACGCCATTGAATTTTTCCGCAACGGCTTCCACAGCAGATGCACCAACATAAAGAAACTGTGCGTTCCTATCCACGAAGCGCCGAATTAGCCATGGGCAGGCTATGCGATCTTTTTTAGGGCGGTGACGTGTGACCCATACGGTTTGTCCCGCGGCATTGCGCGGTGGTAGCAGATTGTGAGCAACGACAGGCAGCTGAGCTTCTCTCCAAGCGAGGTAGCCGCCTTGTAAAACTTCAGCTCGAACACCTAGAGTGCGTAGCACGGCAGAAGCACCCTCTCCAAGCTTGAGTCCTTTTTGGCAGTAAACAACAACAGGGTGTTTTTTTAATCCTTCCGCCAATTGAGCAACATCTAGGTGTGAACACCGGGTGGCAGTTGGAATGTAGTGAGAGTCTAATGCGAAGTCTTCATCGTCTCTTACATCGATAAGCACGGGCGCATTGTGAGTGCCCACCGGTTTATTGAGTTGAGCTACGCTAATTTTATTGGGTGACGCCATGATGCATCCTCTCCTGTGTCTGTGCACTTGATATCAGCATGAAGCTACGCTGGCATGAAGAGCTAAGTGCAATGAGATTATTGGATGCGAAACTGCGGCTGTCGCCTCACGAGGCGTTCGCAGCCCCTTGCATTAATAATGTTGGAAAACGTAATCCACGTCAATGGGAGATTTGGAAGTGTCCGCCTGATACACCCCTGCTCCGCTGAATTCAGTATGGAAGCCTCTAACAGTGCCTAACTTCGGCGTCGTATTAAATGCGTTTATAACGCTTTTTGTCACCATGGACCCTATTGGCAATGCACCCATATTTCTGGGCTTAACCGCTGGTATGACGACGTTGGATCGCCGAGCTACGGCTTTGCGCGGTGTGTTGGTTTCTGCCGCGATACTCGCTTTATTTGCCATCACCGGCATGGCCGTATTGGATGGTATGGGAATCACAATTCATGCGTTTCGGGTAGCAGGTGGTCTATTGCTCTTCTACACCGCGTTTGAAATGATCTATGCACACCGGCAGGAGAGAAAGGAGTAGGCATCGAAACTAGCGATGAAGGATCATGTTGCCAACTTGGCCGTGTTTCCATTAGCGATTCCTTTGATCGCAGGGCCAGGCTCTATCTCCGCAACTATTCTTGAGTATAGGAATTATAAACCGCCTGTTACCATCAAGCCGCCACACAAAAATACCTACAACCAGGGTATTTCATCAGTGATACGGCTACCAGTTACTTGTCCACGTACTGTTTGACACGCTGGCTGGGGCCCAGCCAGCCTGCTCCATCACACATCTGGCACCTGACCAATCTCCACCGCGCAGACATTGCCCTAGCCGGGCGCCCCTAGCCGGGCGCCCCTACCCGCCTCTTCCTTGTGCAGTACCCATCGACCATCCCTAGCCGGGCGCCCGCGGCTCTTCAGCTGCCTAGTAAACCGCTGGCGGCGGCGCGCGTGCTCCAGGGCGACGAGTCGCTGA
>JBLIIE010000141.1:0-12963 GCA_047634635.1 Granulosicoccus sp.
TTGACGCACTGTACGACAGCAATATTCAGAATACGGTCTGTAGGCACGAAGGTGGAGCTGCAATGATGGCCGAGGCCTGGGGAAAGCTCACGGGCAAACCAGGCATTTGTTTTGTCACAAGGGGTCCTGGCGCAACCAACGCCACCTCCGGCCTGCATGTGGCGTTGCAAGATTCTTCTCCCATGATTCTATTCATCGGACAAATCGGCGCCGATATTCGTGAGCGTGAGGGTTTTCAAGAAGTGGATTACCGACAATTTCTCGGAAAATCAGTAAAGTGGGTAGCGGAAATTGACGACCCAGCCCGCATCAACGAAATGGTTTCAAGAGCATTTCACACTGCAACGTCGGGTCGACCAGGCCCTGTGGCTCTTGCGCTCCCGGAGTCCACCCTCAGTTCATTAGCTGCCTTCACTCAAATACAGCCGTGGAGGCAAGTGGAGACGCACCCCGGATCTCAAGATCTTGTTCAGCTATCTCAGATGATTGCAGCAGCCGAACGCCCTATCGCGATTCTTGGCGGGTCACGTTGGAGCAATACCAGTGTAATGGCCATGCAACGTATCGCTGCAACCTGGCAGCTACCCGTTGGCTGTTCTTTCAGACGTCAGATGCTGTTTGATCACACTCATTCGAATTATGTAGGCGACGTGGGGCTTGGCATTAACCCTGATCTAAAGCAGCAAATTGAAGATTCTGACTTGGTCATTCTGATAGGCGGCAGATTTTCGGAAATACCGTCACAGAACTACGAATTGTTAACTGTGCCAAAGTCGAATCAATCACTGGTTCATATCTACCCCGGAGCGGAAGAACTAGGACGGGTTTATCAGCCCTCACTCGCCATTCACGCAAGTCCCGAAGCCTTTTCCCAGCAATTTGCCTCGCTACTTCCACCTGAACACACAGCATCTCGAGATTTGCTGGTTAAAACATCGCATGCGAACTACGAATCCTGGTCCTCTTTAACGGTAACCACACCCGGCACTGTGCAACTTGCTAGCGTTATGAAAACGTTGCTGGAAACGCTGCCCGTCGATGCCATTTTGACCAATGGTGCTGGCAACTATTCCAGCTGGATTCACCGCTTCTGGAAGTTCACAACCTTTGGCTCGCAAGTCGCCCCAACATCAGGCTCTATGGGATACGGACTACCTGCGGCCATTGCCGCCAAATTAGCCTACCCTGAGCGAACGGTAGTTGCATTTGCAGGTGATGGTTGCTTCCAGATGACCATGCAGGAGTTCGGCACGGCGATGCAAGAGAAAGCTGCCATCATTGTCATTGTTATTGACAATGGAATGTACGGAACCATTCGCATGCATCAAGAAAAATCATTTCCTGGAAGAGTTTCAGCAACTACTCTACTAAATCCGGATTTCGCCGCACTGGCAAAATCTTACGGTGCGTTTAGTACCACGGTCCAACACACACACGAATTTCCTGCAGCGCTGGAAAATGCACTTCTAGCAGATGGCCCGGCTCTCATACATATACACATAAGCCCCGAGGCGATAACACCCACAATGACGCTGTCGCAAATGCGGAAAATCGCTTTAAACAACCCAGAAGACTGAACGAAATGTAGACCTGAGCCTATGTATTCACGCTTGCTCATAGTACTTATTCTGTTCAGCGTAATCGTTGCTGGCTGTGCTTACAGCCCTCACTACGACTCGGAAAATTCCGGTGAGAAAATTAATGTAAACGGGTGTTATCTGACTGAGGAATACAACAATGAAGACGATAGTTGCTACCTAAATTGCAACAACCTGGACGACCAACAATGTGATGCTTTGACATTGCAGGTTTACGGTGGTCTCGATGAATTTATTGACGAAGATTTGGACGGATACATTGACCCATTAAAAGAAGAACCCGACGACTTACTCATTGCAAGCTACTCTCTGGATACAACACTATCATTAAGCGAATTGTCTAATATAGAGCCAGAAAATGATGAAAAATTCCAACATATTTGGCAAGCCATTTTGGCCATATTGCCTGAAGACTACCTGCAAAAAGAAGTTGTTGAATACCACATCAATACAGATGGTTTTGACAATACCCTCGCTTATGTGACGTTACACGAATCCATACCCGAGAAATGGGTAATTGCTATTGATTCTGCCGATTTTACCAGCCAGAAAGACAAGGAGTTTATTCACACAGTAATACACGAGTTTGCCCACATCGTTTTTCTGAATAAATCGCAAGTCGATATAGACAGTACTCAAAGCTGTGCAAACTATTCGATCACTGAAGGCTGTTCGAGGAGCGCCTCCTATATCAACACTTTTTATACACGTTTTTGGGCCGAAATTATCGAAGACAATTCTTCAGCATTGGCTGATGTTGATCCCACCGATAAAGATGAACTTACAGAGTTTTATAAAAAGTATCGAGCGCACTTCGTGAGTGAGTATGCAGCATCCAACCCAATAGAGGATGCCGCAGAGATATTCGTGCACTTTGTTTTAGGGAAAAAACCTCAAAACTCACATCTGATTACCGAACAAAAAATTGAATTTCTGTATCGATTTCCTGAATTGATTGAATTGCGTAGCAAGATCAGAGCTAATCTCATAAAGCACTCTGACATTTAGGCTGTTGAGAACAAAGCCGCACCTAATTATGAATAGTAGGTGCGGCCTGTAATCAAGACTTAATCTTACTTATTTATACGCATCGCTTAGCATGAAGGTAGACAGAGACGGTATAAATGCAATTAGTAGTACAACAATTAGCATAAAGAATACAAACGGCCCTACTCTACTTGCAATTCTAAGAACAGATTCACCCGTTATCCCAGAAACCACAAATAGATTTAGCCCCAGTGGTGGCGTAATGAAACCGACTCCCAATGATGTAATCATCATTATGCAGAACTGAATCTCGTTCATGCCTATTTCATCAGCCAGCGGTTTGAGAATGGGTGCAAGGATTACGATGTTTGGCGTAGTTTCCATAACGCAGCCAGCCAAAATGAGAATCCCAATCATCAACAAAATTAGTAGATAAGGATTTTCGGTTAGCGATGTGACTGCATATACAAAACCTTGAGGTACACCCATCGCTGCCAATGTCTGCGCCAATGGCAGAGAAAAAGCAATGATTGGCAGTATTACACCGTTAACTTTTGCCGAACTAATCAGCATTGAAGGGAAGTCAGACAGCTTGAGCGTGCGAAGCATGAACCCCATGATAATAGTTACGACAACTGCAGTAGCACCCGCTTCAGTGGGTGTTAGTCGACCTGAAAAAATGCCGTAAAAAATAATACCTGGCACTAGAAAGGCATACCAACCACCTTTTATAGCGTTAATGAAATTAGCAAACCATTCACTAAAACTCATTAAGCCACCCCCCTCGTAGGCATACTTACGATTCATGACTATATTGGTCACCAATATGGATCCCAGTACCAACACACCGGGAATCAGGGCTGCCTGAAACAATGTGGAAGCCGAAATACCCAGAACAAGACCAATAATGATGTACGCGATAGAGGGTGGAATCAAAATGCCAGTACAAGCACCAGCCGCCACCAATGCACAGGCATAAGGCCGCGGATACCCGCTTTCAACTAGTCTATCTATAGTCATACGACCAACGGCTGCAGCTCCCGCAGCATCTGACCCGGATATGGCTGAAAACATGCCACAAACCAATACGGTTGCTGAGCCAAACCCACCTTTCGCCCAACACGTTAGCGCTTCAGCAACATCCAAAAATTTTCGACTAAGCCCAGTTCGTACTAACGCATCACCCGTTAGGATAAACAATGGCACAGCCGTTAGCGCAAATGCATCGATACCATCAAACAGGGACTCACCTAGCAGTGATAGAGGCAATACATCGGATAGCATTAACATGGCGACCGCACAGGCGCCAATAGCTGCCCAAACAGGTACTCCAAGAGCGCAAAACAACACGAAAATCAACACCGGCCCATAAAATGACCAGGTGAGCTCTACGGTTGCCGCTTGTACATTTTGCCAAAGCATAGAATTTCCTCAATCAAACATTTTGTTGCCTTCGAAAACCGGTCTGCCGGCAGACAAATCATTAATGTCGCGTTTTAATGATTGAAGAAGTCTAAAAACAACTAGAGCAAAACCAACGGGAACCGCCATTAGAAACCAGACTTTTGACACCCTGAGGCCATCAGTTACAGATCCGAATTTCCAACTCACAGCGACCGTTTCGAACGACCAGTAAAGCGCGAACACAGCAATGACGAGCATGACTAAATCGCCAAACATATAAAGCAAACCTTTTACTCGAGGGTTAACGTAGTGATACAGCACATCGATGCGTATGTGCGCACGCTCCTTGACTGCAGCAGCTGCGCCGATCCATGCAAGATAAATGAAGGAGTAGCGAACGATTTCTTCGCCCCAAATGGATGAATAGGACAGCACCTCTCGGCGCATGACCTCAATGCTCATGGTACATACCAGCAATGTGTAAAAAACCAGTAACGCCCAACGCTCAGCGTTCTTATCGATTCCACGCAGAAACGATTTCATAGAGCCTCCTTCAAGTTGACGAAAATGTCAGGCCAGACTCGGCCCGACATGCCAGACTAATTAAGCATCGTGAACGTAGTAACGACCCGGTGTATTGGCACCTTCTTCAAGCTTGTTGAAGACATCCATTGAACCTGCAAGCTCTGTCTTGAACTCATCCCACTCAGGACGCTGGTAGCCACCAGCATCTTTCCACAGAGCCAGTTGATCATCACTAAGAGAATGGAATTCGACGCCCGCTTTTGCCAGTTCTGACATTGCATAAGCACGCGCTGATGGAACTTTGGCCAAGTTTTGGTGAGCCGTCATTTCAGAGGCAAATTCAATTCCAGCCTGCACATCAGCAGGTAGTGAATTGAACCACTCAAGGTTGCAAGAGAATACCTGGCTATCAGGAACAGCCTGCGTGAAAGTCACATGGCTAAGGATGTCCTTGAAACCAAATACGTACAGTGCACCAACTGAAGGATCCAAAGCGTCAGCTACACCTTGTTTGATCGCTGAAGGTGTTTCACCCCATGCAACTGGCGTAGGGTTAGCTCCTACCATTTTGTAATACTGCTGCAACATTTTTGATCCAGGAACTCGAAACTTAACGCCTTCAAGATCGCTAGGTGCCAGTACGGCCCCTTTGCCGCCCTTTCGTACAGCAACAACACGTGGGTCAATGACCACATAGAATAGAACCTTAAAGCCTTTTTCTTCAACCTTTGGATGAACTTCAGTCGTCCACTGCTCGGAGTTAACGAGGTTAACGAAGCGCTGGTTTGCTCCGCAGAAATACGGTAGATTAATCAAATCAATCGCTGGTGCGAACGGTGCGAAGTTAGACAGTGAATGCTGCGCTGCTTGAATTGTTGCACCTTGTACTTTCTGAACCAGTGCACCGCCAGCTCCCAGTTGACCACCAGGGGCAAGCTTGACGTACACCTTGCCACTCGTAGCGTTCTGAATATTCTCTTTTAGATCCAATTGCATAATTGGATAGCTGCGCGATGCACCCAATACATAAGCGGTTGCAATCACCATAGTGTGGTCAGCAGCTTTCTCACGTGACTTTTCTTCATTGGCAGTTTGTGCAACTGCCGAACCTGATGCCAGTGTGCCAGCGGCACCTGCCACCATGGCTGCAGTAAAAGCACCGGCACTGGTGAGCTTGAGAAAATTACGTCGCTCTAGAGAGCTGCGCTCTTTGTTATCGTCATTAAAATTCATCGTGACTTCTCCAGGTTTTTAAAATGTTGGGCTAGGAATGTTCGGGAGGGTTATTTTTTTCTTTCTCGCTTTTTTCGAAACCGAGAATTACCGCTGTAAAACAGATACTGGTCAGTACCAGCAAAATGGCTGAGGCGACATCTGAGAGGAATTCAGAATCCCAAAGGGCGCCAGATACAACATCAAGAATGTAAATGCAAAAAAGACAAAGTGTGAGTAACGACATCAAGTGGGTGCGATTCATGGGCTACCTCAGATGGCCAGTGGCCTTTCAAATAAGTTTCCGCTGTGCTGGGCACAAGTGTAAGCCTCTAAATTCATTAATGCAAGCGCTTACATAAGCACCTGAAAGCGCTTACATATATAGTGTGCAATGAACATTTTGTTAGGCCAGCCAACGGCAGACAACTTTAGTCGATGGTCGCTATTGGCGATCGAGTGTAAAAATGCAACTCTGTGGCGCGAATGATTAGAAGCAATAATCCGACACTCGAAGATGTCGCGCGCGCAGCAAATGTCTCAACGGCCACAATTTCTCGCTCAATCAATGAACCTCATAAGGTGGCGACAGATACCCGTGAACGTATCGAGCAAGTCATTAAGGAATTGGGCTTTACCCCCAACTTTGGTGGAAAGGTACTAGCGACTAAACGCAGCAATACCGTTGGGGCAATAATTCCCACCATGGACAACTCAATGTTTGCCAGCGGCTTGCAAGCCTTTCAAGAAGCACTTTCAGCTTCTGGCATTATCACTCTGGTAGCTAGTTCGGGCTACGACTCTGACCATGAACTGCGCCAAATTCGCTCGCTTGTTGCTCATGGTGCCGACGGGCTTTTACTTATTGGTGCTTCTCGCCCTCAAGAGACCACCGATTTTCTTGCACTGAGAAACATTCCCCATGTGATCACTTGGTCTTATGAAGTAGACGAATCTCGAGTATTCGCAGGATTTGACAATAAAAAAGCGGCCTATCAGATGACAACCAAGGTACTTGAGTTTGGACATCGACGCATAGATATGATTGCTGGACATTCTATTGGTAATGATCGAGCGGGCAAGCGAATTCAAGGGGTCAAGCAAGCACTTTCTGATTTTGGTAATGAGGCAATACCACTTCGAGTTATTGAAACAGACTACTCGCTAGAACAAGGAGGAAATGCGTTTGAGAATTTAATGAACTCAACAGACGCACCTACCGCAATTGTGTGCGGAAATGATGTCCTTGCAGTGGGAGCGATACTTCGTGCGCAACAGATTGGATTAAGAGTACCGAAAGATGTTTCAGTGACAGGTTTTGACGATATCAACCTTGCTCTGGCTGTCACCCCCCCTCTTACGACAGTGCGTGTCCCACAAATCAACATGGGCAAATTGGCTGCAAAATTGTTAATGGAGTTGCTCTCTACTGGTGTGCATCCGCCAAGTATTGAAATTGACACTGAAGTCGTTTTAAGAGGGTCTTTGACTGTACCCAGAAAAATACTCGCAAACATTTTACCAAAAGCTAATCAGCCGCTATAAAAAGCGACGACTTAGTTGTGATTGGCGTTATCATTTTATTTCCTTTTTCAACTTAAACAAACTTTAACCAATGATTCGACTCTCTGCAAATCTAGGCTTTCTTTGGACTGAACACGATTTACCCGAAGCAATACACGCAGCTGCCACAGCCGGTTTTCACGGTGTGGAATGCCACTTCCCCTACACCATAGACAGTGCCAAAGTCAAAGCTGCAATGAGTGAAACCAACCTGCCTATGGTAGGTCTGAATACTCAACGCGGTGATGTTGAAGCTGGTGACAACGGACTTTCTGCCGTTTGTGGTCGAGAGAGCGAGGCCCGCACCTATATTGAAGAAGCAGTAGAGTACGCTGCAGCGATTGAGTGCAAGAACGTACACGTTATGGCAGGCTTCACTGACCAGGGACCTGCGGCTGAAAATACCTTTTGTGAAAATCTGGCTTTTGCCTGCCAATTAGCAGCAAAACACGGCGTACAAATTCTCATAGAACCGCTGAATCATTATGATGCACCTGGCTATCACTTAAACAATCTGGATTCTGCATTAAGAACAATCGAAGCGGTAGGTGAGGACAATATCAAAGTCATGTTTGATTGTTATCACATTCAAATCATGCAAGGTGATCTGACTCGTCGAATCCAGGCAAATCTCTCATCAATTGGTCACATTCAATTTGCTGCTGTGCCAGATAGAGGAGAACCTGATTTGGGCGAAGTCCACTACCCCAACCTGCTGGCAGCCATAGATGCAATGGGCTGGGATGGATTTTTAGGCGCAGAATATAAGCCTCGCAATGGCAGCACCAAAGATGGATTGGCTTGGATAAACGAGTACAAATAGTCTTGCTTTGAGCGGGTTACGCGGGTAAGTCGGTGGCTCTGTTTTCTTAATGTAACTCGCCACAAATTTGACGACCATCGTCATCACAGTCACAACAATCGGATACCTCAAAACTGCGGAATAATAATTCTATCGTGATAAGTTGACACACACTATTGACTAGTAAACTATACAATCCTGCGCTTAATCAACCCAATGGGATTCGTACGCAAATGAAAAGAAAACTACTCTTGCTCTTGGTGCCAATCATGATGGCATCTTCTGGAGCAACCATCGCAGACAGCGGACCTGGCTGTGGGCTAGGGCAACAAGTCTTCGCTGGGCAGTCAGGTCTTGCTGCGCACGTACTCGCAGCGACAACTAACGGTTCGTCCTCCAACCAATTGTTCGGACTTTTTTTTGATAGTCTCGAATGTAACGGCGAAGCTGTTGTTACTGCGCAATTTCAGCGGAACGTGTTCGTGGCCAGCAATTTTGACAATATTGCCCGTGATGCTGCCCAAGGTGGTGGTGATCATTTGCAATCGCTTGCGTCAATCATGCAAATCCAGGATATCGATGCCGAGCTTTTCTTCGAGCTTGCTCAGATGAACTACGACGAGCTGTTTGGAGGCACTAACGCTTCTGATCATCAGGTTTGGTTGCAGAAACTGGACAGCACGCTATCTGCTGACCCCACCCTTTCGAAGTACAGCCTGCTCACCAGCGGATCATAAGGAGACTGTCATCATGAAAAAGCTAATCGTTAGCAGCGCAATTGTGCTCCTCTCAGTAATGACGCCTGCCCAAGCTGAAGAGAACGGCAGCGGCTGTGGACTCGGCGCAGTTGTCATGGAAGGTAAAGATGGAAAAGGTGCAAATATCGCAGCGAGTATCTTAAATATTCTTCCAATTCCCAATACCTTCTTCATGACCACTGGTGGTGGCATCATGGGTTGTGACCCCACACAAACAGTACAGAACGACGAAGCAACTGAAATTTTTGTTGCAAGAAATATGGACCGACTCGCCACCGAAGCAGCCCAAGGTGGTGGTGATTATTTGAATGTTTTAGCCGACCTGATAGGCATTGCAGATGAAGATCGTGATGCTTTTCGAAAAGTGACTCAGGATAATTTTGATCAACTCTTCCTGAACAATGGTGATGCCAAACGTGTTATCAGTACTATTGAAACCGCGATGCTGAATGACAGCAACCTAGCAAAGTACGCGATCAACTAGTTCTTTGATCGGGTGGAAGTACCTTCCGGGATGGGGAGTGCTTCCACTCACACCAACAAGCATACCTTTGGTCGTGGCACAGTCGTGATGAATAGAAAGAAATTGCTCCCCACGAAGTCGAACTAATACCTCCCTTCCAAACAATAATGCGTGCAGTGTCCAAACCCTTTAAATGTGTCGTTCTGCTTCATGCCTTTGTTCTTTGCAGCATTGGCTCACCGTCGATTGCCACGATAAGCAATCCTGCCCAGTCTTATTCAACCTGGCAAATAGCAGCAAATCTGGGCCATTATGACGACGCCGTCGAGCTTGGCCAGGCAGTCGACCAGGACGGCGCATTAAAGCGTCTCATGGATGCAGCAAACGCGAAACAACTGAGTGAACAGCCGCAATGGCTAGCTTTCATTCACTACAAGCCCGAATCAAAAGACAATTGGCTCAGCCAAGTCGACTCACCCCATTTTTTCATGTCAGATGCAGGTAAACGCTCACCTGACGCGGAACTGAACGCAACCTTGGCCGCCTTGTTTTCAAATCAAGCAAAGCCCCCATTGAGGCTCACAGCCCACTGTCGATTCGTGGCGCGACGCGTCTGGTTAGAGGAGCAGCTACCCGAAGTGTTCGCACTCATACCTCGCCAAGAATGTCCTGAGTTCGAACGCTTTGTCGAGTTTCTGGATGCTGAAGTTCTGACTTTGGTTTTTCCAACAGCCCACCCGAATAGCCCATCGTCGGCATTTGGTCACACTCTATTACGCATCGATAAAAAAGATCAACGTGCTGAGTCTCGTCTGCTCAATATGAGTCTCAATTTCGCAGCAGATGTGTCTCCTGATGTCTCTGCGACAACGTATGCGATAAAAGGCTTGAGCGGCGGCTTTGAAGGGCGATTTCGATTACTCCCGTACCACATTAAGTTACGTGAATACGGCCAGATCGAAAACCGAGATACCTGGGAATACGAACTGACGCTGGACAAAGCTGCCGTTGATCTGGTTTTACGACACGCCTACGAAATGCTCATCAGTCACTTTGACTATTACTTCTTTAGCGAAAACTGTTCTTATCATTTACTGTCGTTGCTTGAGGTGGCTTTTCCCGATAAGCCACTCACGGAGGAGTTCGAGATGTGGACCATACCAGTGGATACCATTCGTAAACTGGACGAGCACAAATTATCCAAACCACCTCGATTTGTCCCCTCCTCTATTCGTACACTCAGAGCCAGGCAAAAAGACTTAAGCCAGGGTGATGTCAATCTGTCGCTGCAGGCCCTGCGGACCGATCTTGGTAGTATCCACGCATTATTAAATCAGAAGAGCCCCGCTGAGCAAGCAGCCATTCTCGACCTGTTGTCGGACTATGAACGATACAATCGACTGAAAACAGATCCAAGCGCGAAAGGTAGTAGTCCACGAGAAATTGCAATTCTGTCTCGTAGAAGCAAGCTTGGGATAAAATCGACAACTCCGCTGGCACAACAACCAACATCGAGTCCTGATATAGGCCATGGAACCTCTCGTGTTGGTCTTCAGTACCACCACAATCGAGAGGGGTCAAATATTACTGAGGTGAGTTTTCGGCCGGCCTACCACGACTTCAGAGATCCAAGTGCTGGTTTTGATGATAAGGCCGCAATAGAAATGGGACTAATCAGCGTTGCTCATGATTCGGACGCTGATAAATTTTTCCTGAAACAACTCACGCTCATCAGTATTGAATCCCTTGAACCACGTGGATCGTTCTTCAAGCCGATTTCCTGGCATACGAATATCCAGTGGCAACGACCACATGCCAATGCTCGCCATCAATTCTCCTTCAATGTCGGTGCAGGGACTGCAACGCAATCCAACCCTACATCACCAGTGTTTTTTGTTTTTGCAGAAGCTGACTTTATCCATAATACGGGTCTTCGCGATCGCTCACAATTGCAGTACGGAGCCAGCCTGGGTGCTCAGTGGGAAGCAATTCCAGGACTAAGAACCGGTATAGAAACAAACTTGCGTCAACAGCTAAACGGAGAATCATACTCAGTAATCACCGAAGCCTGGGCCGGGTTAGCGATCAGTGACCAATGGTCCGTCAATGTCGACATTGCTGCCGAAAAACAAGAATACACGTCGTCCAACACCAGATTAACGTTGGGTCTGCGCTCCTACTTCTGATTTAATCCACATAAACAGCCACCGTTTCAATCCTGTCATATCGCGCTATGCACTCTAAAAATACACCAGCTTCCGGTACGGAACTCGTCCCTAATCCTCATGGCGCACTCCTGGTGAGCGATGTACCTTTGAGTTTCTGGGGAGGAATCAGCGCCGCCGATGGCAATGTCATCGACGAACACCACCCGCTCGCCGGTAACAATGTGTGTGGTCGAATCCTGGTCATTCCAGGGAGCCGAGGCTCTTGCTCAGGCAGCAGTGTTCTTCTGGAGCTCATCGACTCCAATCGGGCACCCGCTGCCCTGGTGTTTTCAGAAGCTGAAGAAATACTCGTATTAGGTGCAATGGTGGCAAATGTCATGTTTGGTAAATCACTACCAATACTTCAAATTGACGCAGACGTATTTTCGCAACTCAACAACGGCACAGCGGCTCGAATAGATGGCAAGCAGTTGATCGTAGAAACCTTTCATGGCGAACATACTTTCCACGGCAAAAGAATCAACATCGACGCGCAAAACACCTCATTCGCGGAATTCGAATTAACAGAAAATGACAACCGTATCCTTAACGGTGATGATGGAAAGGCTGCTCAAGTGGCCATGCAAATCACGCTGTGTATGGCACAAATTCAAGGCGCAACTCAGCTAATCAACATTAAACAAGCGCACATTGACGGGTGCGTATACAACGGTTTGTCAAATTTAAAATTCGCTGAACAACTGGTTGCATGGGGTGCAAAAGTTAAAGTGCCCACTACACTCAACGCAATTTCAGTTGACCAGAAACAATGGAGAGCTCAGGGAATAAGACCTGAATTCGGTCAACCGGCAAGCGATGTTGGCGACGCCTATGTTGCAATGGGCGCTGAGAAAACTTTTACGTGTGCGCCTTATCTTCTCAACAGCGCACCGGCTTTGGGTGATCAGATAGTGTGGGCTGAATCCAACGCCGTAGCCTATGCGAATAGTGTACTTGGTGCAAAAACACAAAAATATCCTGACTTTCTGGACATCTGTATTGCGCTAACAGGAAGAGCACCTTTTATCGGCACACATCTGGACAGCGGCCGACTCCCTGCCATGTCTATTGACGTACCTAATCCTTGGAACAAAGACGAATCGTTCTGGCCTTTATTGGGATATCACGTGGGGCTGCTTGCTTCGAACGATATTCCAATGGTCTTGGGGCTAGAGTCATCAGACCCGACAACTGATGATCTAAAAGCATTTAGTGCAGCGTTTGCTACGACGTCGTCGGTACCCATGTTTCACATCAGAGGGATTACCCCTGAAGCCTGCAATCCTGCAATAACAGATGCGCTAAACGCGTTGAATACTATGACTCGAAAAACTGTCTCCACCAATGAATTGGGTAACAGTTGGAGCTCACTAAATACGGCAACTACAGATCGTGTAGACATGGTCTGCTTAGGAAATCCACACTTCTCATACACTGAGTGCGC
>JBLIIE010000142.1:0-12829 GCA_047634635.1 Granulosicoccus sp.
CAGGCTTCTCTCAAGTGAGCTGGGCAAATGATGAGTCGCTGGAGATGTGTGGCGATGGCTTCCATATCAATATCCGCAGAAGGGAGTTGCGATTTAATTTTCTGGAAGACATGGGTGTTCATGCTTACATCTGAGTCAGCCATCGTGATTTCGCTGACAGCACTTAAGTCGACAATCAACGCGCGAAGATTCAGGATCTCTTCAGTTGACGCTCGGTTCATTAAATCTATCATGTCAAGACTGAGAGAGGCGCCATCGTAAACTCCAGAATACCTAAAGATGACGTACCCCTCATCAAGATGCTCTTCGGCTTCTCTTGGATCTGGCATGCTCTCTCCTAAGGCCTATCGGCCTTGTTAAAAAGTGACGTTAAGCATGGATTGCCAGTGCATACCTGGATGCAGCTTTTTATCTAGCGCTTTAATGCACTGATGTTAATGCTCAATGTCCAAGATCATATTAGCCCACACTCTATAAGCGGCCAAATTAACTATGCCACTACAATGTGCTTCCTGACAAGCTAGCGGGTACCGTCCAATAACATCTCGAACACCGTAATTGCTTTAATCTGAGAAGAATAATGGTTCACGATCCCGGCTGGGGGATCATTCGATAAACAGCAGAGTTCGCTGTCACTAATTGCGTGTAGATCAATCAACTTGCGATGCAAGATCACAATTTTGGGAACCCTCAGGTATTTGCCAGTAGTGCCTAAGCCGCGTGTGAACCTCACAAGATTTGATGGTGTATTCTCGCCGAATAGCAGGCTCCGTAAGCAGATTATTCCGCAACAATCAGTGGAAGGTAAATCAAAATATAAGCCGAAAGGATATGGCATGTCCTGGGCGCAGGGGTTGAAACGAGCTTTAACGGGGCGGCCATCCGCATAGAAATTAAGAAATGTGATCAGTGTGGCGGCAACCTGAAGGTCATCGCAAGTTTGAAGAACCGGAGGTTATCAAAAAAAACCTGGAACATCTTGGTCTGGATAAGGTGGGTCTACACAACCGTTCTCCGCCCACTCGCGCTGATGGCCTATTCGAACCAGCAACTATCCTCATCTGACGTTGGATAATTGGGGTCAGGGATAATTGGGGTCAGTGTGAACCTCCCCAATACACTAATCTAACTTAGGCGTTAGGAACGAGAACACTGTAGATTCTGTGATATCAGCAGTATGCAATCTAGCTAAATCAAAAATTAATCCAGATTGCATATGGGATGATTTCACAAAAAAGCCGTACCGTTTTTACCTTCTAGAGTTTTTCATGCTGGAATTGTCATTTCTTGGCGATTAAGATGACAACAATCTATTTTTTATTCCGAAAAGCAATATGCACCCCTAAACCGTTTATATGAAGTCCAACCACCATTGGTGAAAAGGAGCACAACCATGACGGGTTTAGTCGAAATTGAGGAAAGAGAGAACTACTTGCACTGTGTTGCAGTGCAATTTGACTATACCCCAGAGACTTATGTGGCGCTTACTCAGGACATTCTTGAGACCTGTCGCAATAGCGGCAAGAGTTTGATATTTCTCGATTTCACAGCAAACGATAAAAGCAGGCCGGCAACGCTGAAAATCATGTAAGACATAGGGTCAGTGTAAAGGGACAGGGTAAAATTGTTAGTCTTTACGAGCAAATTGGATGCCTACTATTTTTTGTATACTCATACACACTCCACGAGCCCTTTGTGACTGACCCTTTACACTGGGGCACTTATTGTGATCATTCTGTTAGTAGCATCGATAAGGTTTTAAGAAGGTACTTAACATGCAGTCAATCAGTTTGCCCCTCACCGGGTATTAGACAGCCCGCTATGAATGAAATCGCAGTAGATTTGAAACCCTTTGAAGACGCAGCAAAGCAAATGCAAGGCTGGCGATTCGAATACGAACCTGAAGTAGTTGGAGGCGATGTACCCTGGAATTACGATGATATCGCGTCCCGTCTTTTAGGCGATTCCATTTGTGTAATCGATCTAGGTACAGGAGGCGGCGAAACGTATTTAGGCCTGCTAGAAGCCAAAAACTGCCAAGCATTCGCCACCGAAGAGTGGGAGCGTAATGCTCCAATTGCTGCGACTCGTCTCAAGGGTGTTGCCTCAGTAACCAGATGTTCATCTTTAGTGCTCCCCTTTCCTGAAGAAACGTTCGATCTAATCCTGTGCAGACATGAAGCCATTGATCCGTCTGAGATTACCCGTGTTTTGAAACCAGGTGGTCGGTTGTTAAGCCAGCAGGTGATCCATGACTTTATGTTCGAATTGATAGATACATTTCCCGATATGGCGATCTTTCCTGACTTTTTCAGCGACTATAAAGGCGATTTTTCTCACCTGGGGCTTCATATTCGTCAAGCGGAGGAGTTTCGCTACAAGGTTCGATTTCATGAACTGGGGCACCTTGTCTACCAGTTGTCAGCAACTCCCTGGACGATCCCTGGATTTTCTGTAGCGACGCACTTAGACGGTCTAAAGCTTCTAGGGGAGAAACTCATGAATGACAATGGTCTCCAGTTCACGGCGGGATACTATCTTCTTGAAGTCGAGAAAGGCATCTAGGGCTGGTAAAACCAGGCAAGCAGTTAGTATCAATTTCAGTCTACAATGCGCAGATAATTATTATTGGAGAGAACGATATGAACCTCAACGACATAGAAATCTTCTCCTTTATCGATGAGGCACGGCACGAGTCCGTTAAACAGCTGTTTTCTCCAGTTAACGTGGAGAAGGGTACGGCGATTTTAACCAATAAAGAGCCAGTCGATGGTCTCTATCTGCTAGTGGCCGGAGAGGTCGAGATTACCATTCCAGGGTTCGATGGCGTCCTCGCAACGCTCGGAAAAGGAAAAGTGTTTGGTGAGCTGTCGCTTTTTAGTTCAGAAGATACAGCCTCGGCGACCGTCACCGTTTCCACTGATCATGCTGAGCTTTTGCTGTGCCCAAGATCTGCACTGACCGCCGCGATAAACGAAGACGAATTGTTAGCAGCAGGATTTTATAAAGGTTGTAGCATGCTGCTGGCTGAACGATTGAAGTCAACAAATTCAAAGATTAGTGATGAAATAGGTAAGAGCACTCAGCTTGCCAGTGCTTTGATTAATGAAATATCGAGTTCCGGTAATCTTGATCTGGTAACCGAAGAGCTGCAATCTTCTGGCAGCAATATCGTCGGTGGCATGACGACCATTCTAAAACGTTTGTTGGTTATGAAAGAGATGGGAGAGCCAGTTCAACACCAAGACATAGCGGCATTAGCCGACAAAGTTAAGGAGATTTACTATACCGAATTCCAGGTGTTTGAAAAAACTCATAAGCAGCTTGGCTTGCTCGGCAGTCATCTCGAAAACATCAAGCGCGTTCTCACTCAGAAGGAAACGCTGGAATTTGAAGGTGACATGGAACTCAGTGATTTTGACTAGCAAAGATAATTCGGGGTCAGTGTAAAAACTTTTCTTCAGATAATTCGGGGTCAGTGGATAATTCGGGGTCAGTGTAAAAACTTCTATTGAATTCTTACACTGACCCCGAATTATCGACCCCGAATTATCCACTGACCCCGAACTTATTGCCCCTCGACGCTCAATATGATCTATTGCATCGATAAAAATAACAAGAGATAAACCCGCATGAAAGAACTGATCTATTCACAAATACTGTTGCCAGCAATCGCTGAGCACGCCGATAAAGATGCGGTAATTGACGGTGCCTATCGCGCAACCTGGCAGCAGCACCTGGATCGGGTCAGTCGCCTCTGCGACAGTTTGGCGCGTTCGCTGGGTATTGAAAAATCCGACCGGTTTGCCGTCTTGGCACTTAACGGCCATGAATACCTAGAACTCTGGCATGCTGCATTTATGGGTGCTGGTGTGATCAATCCATTGAACCTAAGGCTCGCACCTAGAGAACTGGCTTATATCCTTGAGGATTCAGGTACGGAAGTCATATTTGCCGATGCCACGTTTGCACCCCTGGTCGCAGCAGCAAGAGAACACATGCAATCTGAAACTGTTCGACATGTGGTATTAATCGGCGACGGCGATGTCGTACATGACAAACATTATGAAACCCTGCTGGCTGAAGCAAGCGTGCAATTACCCGAAGAGCCTGAGGAAACCGACCCGGTTGTTTTAATGTATACAGGTGGCACCACTGGCCTACCCAAGGGTGTACTGATTGAACATAGGGCAGAAATGCTCAATCTTTATCATGGCATGATGACGATAAAAAATATGGATTCAGAAACGAACCTTATACAAACGCCTATGTTCCATGCAGCATCAATGTTCGGCATATTAGGCGTAGCGATATATGGTGCCCGTGCTGTGATTATTCCAGCCTTTGAACCTGAAGCGGTACTGCAGCTGATTGAGGAGTATCAAGTGACCGATACGCTGATGGTGCCAACGATGATTGGGCTCTGTTTATCCGCAGCAGGTTACAAACCTGAACGTTTGGCATCACTGCGTACCCTGATCTATGGCGCCTCACCCATGCCTGCCGCCACCCTAGAAAAATTACAGGCTGACGTTCCAGCGCTTAGATTGGTGCAAGGTTACGGCATGACCGAAGCCTGCTCGACTGCAACTATTTTGCAAGCTGAAGATCATGTGCCCGGCTCGCCGCGCCTAGCCTCTGTGGGCAAACCCGTACTAGGCGTTCAAATATCCATTCAAGATGACGATGGCAAACAGCTCCCACCACAACAGATCGGAGAAGTCTGCATGAAGGGTGGCAACCTGATGCGAGAATATTGGAACAAAGCCGACGCGACCAGCGAAGTGTTTCGTGGCGGCTGGTATCACACTGGCGATGCTGGTTATCTGGATGATGATGGCTATGTTTTTCTGGTTGATCGCGTCAAGGACATGATCGTTAGTGGTGGAGAGAACATATATTCTGCAGAAGTGGAAAGCGCGATAAGTACGCACGAAGCAGTGGCGCAGGTCGCTGTCATCGGTATTCCCGACGAAAAATGGGGTGAAGCGGTACTGGCCGTTGTGGTGCTTGCACCCGGGGCTAGCGCGACAGAAGACGAGATCATTGCGCATGCACGAGAGTACATCGCGGGTTTTAAGGTACCTAAAACCGTTACATTTCAAACCGAACCACTACCACTCTCGGGTGCAATGAAAGTATTGAAACGCGAATTACGTGCGCCGTATTGGGAAGGCAAAGAAAAGCAAATTGGTTAACTCAGTAAAAACCGTTCTGTTTTGCGGCGGTTTTCTTTCAAGCAGTCTCGCCTATATTATCTATCTTCAGGCTAGGACACATAGCGCCAGCGGATAGGTACTACCTAAAACATGGAGTCAAGGTAAAGGGACAAGGTAAAATTGTTAGTCTTAAAGTAATACGATTTAGTGTGCGGCTTGGTTATGTTGGTTATGTTGGTTAAGGAATGGTTGATCTTACCAGTTTCGGTTTGGCAACAAGAATCGTTAACACCACGATCAGGGTGATAAACGATAACATCGGCAAGACTACCGGCAGCGTGAGCCACTGACAGAGCAGCGCAACAGGCATGGTCATCAGTTGTGCAAATGCCATGTTTAATTGGAAGATGCTCATTATGCGCCCGCGGACCTCGTTCGGTGCCAGATGCTGGATTAGGATGGTGCTCGACACCATGGTGGTGGTCATGCCTGCGCCGAGGCCAATGTTGCCGATGATGGCATTGAGTTCGGTAGGGTCGTACACGAACACTACGAAAGAAACAGAAAAAAGCACCGCACCCAAGCCCACCAGCAAGCCTCTTTTTTCATAGGTCGCAAAGCGCGTCAGCAGCACAGCGGCGATAAACGAGCCAACACCCCAGTACATAACAATGTAACCCAAGCGCGCGATTTCGACGCCGACAACCGTTGTCACCCACGTCGGGCCAAGGCTTGCTGTAGCTGGGTAGCCAAAACTCATCATCATCACGAGCAGTACAATCAGCCATAGCAGGACCGGGTGGTTTCGGGCGTAGGACAAACCAAACTTGATATCGTCGTATGCCCGCCGGACACCGTATTTTCTTTCTGTGTCTACCGTGTGGGAGGATCGATATGCCATCAGGTTGATACAGACGATCGCAATCACATGACCGAGCGCACTAAACAGATAAGCTCCGCTAAAGCCGAATGCTTCGATAATCAGACCGGTCGCCATCATCGCCACAGGCATGGCAACTTGCCCCGCCACCTGGTTGAGTGACATGCCCGCCGGAGCAAGGCCCGGGCCAAGCACATCCGGAACAATCGCTAGCCGCGTAGGCGCATCGATGCTTTGCAACCCGGAGGTCAGGAACGTCAGCGCAAAAAAGACAGCGAACCCCGCAATGCCGCCGACGCTGAAGTACATCAGTGCTGCGATGATAACCGTGCCGAGAACCTGCAACACCTGGATCGTGATCAGTAGCTTTCTGCGATCAAACCGGTCTGCCAGTGCACCGCCATAGAGCCCAAATATTAATGCGCCGAGTCCACGACTGGTGGCGATGAACGCCACAAGAATGAGCCAGATATCCTTCGGTGCATAGTGCTGAACCCACAGGATCTGCGTGATGAATTGCAGCGGCATCAGCATTTGACCAATGGCGAACCCAGCAAGCAAGAGCCTGAAGTCAGGATTGAATAACGGCGCTAGCGGTCCTGTGGCAGATGGTCGAACATTCATAAATCAATTGGGTCTGAGATTGAGAACCACCTCGGTTGGTTTGGGTAACACATTTAGACATCGACTCCAGGTAATCCACTCAACACGCGTTGTGACTCAAAAGAATTGGGGTCAGAGTAAGAATTGGGCAGAATAGGGGAGCATCCTCTAGCTACGCTGCAACATCTTTATCAATTTCATTTCCTTCGCTCACGCTCACGATCACACCTGCACGTACTTGCTTACGCCAACGAAACAACATGAAAGGATTAATGTAAAGAGACCCAGCGACATCTTTGAGCATGGCACTGAGCAGATAGCTGAGTTTGACGGTAGTAGCCTTAAACTCTTGCCTGTTTTAATTGGTCGTTCTTGGGCTGGGTTTAGGCATTCTTTAGGCGCCTGACCTGTTATTCAGTGCGTCTACTAAACAGCGCTAAACCGTGGGAACTACGTGTCCGCGTGCCTGCTCTCGTTATGTGTTAACTCAATCATAATCCAGATTACATTCGACAATGCGACAAATGAATGGGTCGCATAGGGATAGATTCCCAATAGCGCACTCGCTTGACCGGCTCATGATTTCAAGTAAGTTCAACTCTGGATCGACCACCTGGAGCAATTCAACACCCAACGTCTTGTCACTAAATATACGACCAGCTTTCACCTCTTGATCCTCTAAACATTGCTTCAAGATAGGCAATCTACGTCTGTATAGACGCCAGTGGCACTCCCGTCCTACTCACTACTGCTTTTAAAATCGAACATGACCCCATCAAAAACGAACAGATCTCGGTGAGTTAAAACAACCCGTAACGCTAAGTCCTTGTATTTTAAATACTAATTAAATTGGCACGGATATTCCTTATATAAATCCATCATCAAATATTTTGGTACTGGCATGCAAATCGAGCTTTCAAAACAAAGACCCTGGAAATTGTGGAGCAGCATTGGCTTATGCCTGTTATTGACTGGTTATGCCGCCTATTCGCTCAGCAACAAAGAAACCAGAAGTATCTCAGAGTCCGATCTCTCCTTCCAAACAGTCAACAGTGGTCCATTGGATATTTACAGCAATGTGTTTGGTGAATTTGCCTCTGCCAGAGAACGCCTCTTAACCGCGCCTGCCTTGGGTAAAGTCTCAGAAATACTCATCCGTCCTGGCACACTCGTTAAACCTGACACAGTCATCCTTCGTTTATCAAACCTGAAATTGGTTCAGGAACTCAATAAGGCCCAAGGCCAACTTGCACAAGAGGAAGCACAGCGAGAAGCATTCAAGTACGAACAACAAAGCGAGCGCTTGAACTACCAAGGCAGAATTGCAGACATTGAGGCAGAAATCGAAAAAGCTCAGCTAGAACTATCAGTCAATGTGAAATTATCTGTCCTAGGAGTCGTGTCAAAAATAGAATTGCAGCGAGCAAAATTGAAAGTGAAGCAGGAGACTAAACGACTGGGGTTCGAGAAAGAAAAATACAGCCAATTTCTAGAAATGCAAAGCTACCAGCTAATGCAGCGTAACATTTCTGTTAGACAACAGGCATCACAAGTTGCGCTATTCAAACAACAACTTGACGACATGGAAGTTAAAGCAGGTATTACCGGGTCGCTGCAAAACCTTATTGTAGAGCTCGGTCAGAGCGTGCAGCTGGGAGAGTCCTTGGCAAAAGTTGGCAGCAACAAAGAACTGATTGCACTGCTACGTCTTCCACAGAACACCGCCGATCAAATTGATATCAATGCTCCCGTTATTGTTAATACTCAGAAGGGGACAATTTTGGCCCATATTACTCGCATAGAATCTATCGTCACCCGAGGCAACGTCATCGCCGAGGCTGTTCTGGACGGCGAACTGACCTCTAACGCCAGACCATCCCTGGCAATTTCTGCTCAGGTGTTCATCAAACATGATGATCAGTCAACTTATGTCCAACAGGTTTCTGGATTTCGTCCTCGAAGCAAACAGTCGCTCTTCGTCAAGGATAACCAAAACACCTTGGTCCGCCGTGATGTCACCTTTGGCGATCTCACAGACAATAAATTGTTAGTGACCGCGGGTTTATCCGTTGGCGATGTAATCGTCAATAACGATACCAGCGAGTACAGCCAATTCAATCGGTTAAGCCTTGGCGACTAGGTCCCGAATAACAAACTAATAAATATTACGAGAACCACAATATGAAAATCCTTACACAACAGGAAACGGTTATGAAAAAAGTAGTTCAGATGGTAAATGTGCATAAACGATATGACGGTCAGCAGATTCAAACTCATGCGTTACAGGGTGTCTCACTCGAAATCGAAGAGGGAGAATTTGTGGCTGTAACCGGCCCATCCGGGTGCGGGAAATCTACCCTTTTATCAATCATGGGGCTTATGGACTCAGCCAGCGAAGGCGAATACAAAATTGCCAATATCGATACCACAAATCTTAAGGTAGACCAGCGCACTGCCATCCGTAACCAGCACATCGGTTATGTATTCCAGTCATTTAATCTGATTGATAGTCTTACGGTGTTTGATAACGTTGCCCTACCTCTAGAGCATCGCAATATCAAAACGCCAGAAATTAAACAGCGAGTCGAAGAAGTACTCACTCAGGTCGACATGATACATCGCAAGGACTACCGGCCAAATCAGCTCTCTGGTGGGCAGCAACAACGTATTGCAATTGCCCGGGCGCTAGTCGGTAAGCCGGACCTGATATTGGTGGATGAACCTACAGGTAATCTTGACAGCAAAAACGGGGACCAGGTCATGGCCCTGTTGGAAAAACTCAATGAGCAGGGTTCAACCATTGTCATGGTCACTCACGACAGTCGTTATTCTCGATGTGCCAGCCGATTGATTCAATTACTCGACGGCCAGATTGTCACGGAACAAACCAATTTACGTGAAGCAGGGGAGGTTGCATGAGCATTTTTCAAAGAGCGTTCTTTGCCGGTATTGCGCGCATATTTTCGTTACCCAGATTAAGTATTCCGTTAATACTTACACTGGGCTTAACGCTAGGCGCTGTATTAAGTGTGATCGCGATATCAACCACCCTGCTTTACAAACCTCTCGAAGGCATTCGCGATGAAGATAAGATTCTAACCTTCGAATACCGCCTAAATGTTTCAGATACGCTCAGCGTCTCTTACTGGGATATGCGTCGACTAGCAGATTTCAATCAAAGTTTTAAGAGTTTAGGCACATGGGCAGGCATTGGTTCTACCGAACAAGACATTGTCATCGATGGAGTCACGTATCCCATCACACAACATACCGCTTCAGATACTATCTTGGACGTACTGGGGACTCGCTTGCTTACGGGACAGGATGTGAAGATCGCCAGCCCGGAAGATTTTATCTGGATTTCAAATAGCCTCTGGCAACAGGCTTTCTCGGGGCTTGATTCAGCAATCGGCAAACAAATCGCTATCAATAGCAAGAACTACGTCATAGCCGGTGTATTGGAAGACCTTATGGCAGTTGAAAGCACTACACCAATACTCAGGCAACAAATTTGGCTCATAACCAATCTCACATCCCAGCTCGGCCAACCAGAAGCGCCAAGTATCAATGGCTTGATTGATGCACTTCTACTAAAAACCCAAGACCCGAGTACGACAGTTCCAACTGAAGCGCAAGCCCAGCAATGGGTCGAAGAATTCATCACAACAAATGTTGATGAATTTCAGGCGGCTGGATATTTGAACTTTATTAAAAACACTCCGATCGATGTGATTGGGTCAAATTACAGAAGCAAGTTACTTGGCGACACAAAAGATCTGTTAGTTGCGTTATTCATCGCCGTTGTTGGTCTGCTACTGATGGCGACACTAAACTTGCTGAACCTGTTTATTGCCCATTATCAGGGACGTACAAAGGAATTTGCGATACAGCTGACCTTAGGCGCTAGTTTATTGAAAGTAAAACTATTAGTTCTACTCGAAAACCTGCCCAGTTTTATCATCGCCGCCATCACAGGTTTGCTCGTCACAGGCTGGGTAATAAAAATTTTACCGATCATCGCTGGCAATAACCTACCCCTAGTTGGCACCATAGGTATTGATACAACCACTATCATTTCCTCCTTCGCCATCATCTTGATTCTGAGTGTCGTATTTAGCGCCTTGGCTCTGGTTGATATAAACAAGCAGGCACTCGCCACCAACCTCAACAGCAGCGGCAAGGGTCTGCAGGCGCAAAGTAACCAATGGATTAGCAGAAGCTTGATGATTGTACAGTTATCAATAGCTTCGATTTTATTGACAGCATCCGTTATGTTAGCGATACAAAGTTACGACGCTGTCTATCGCGAACTGGGGTACGAGGCTGGCAACAGTTATACCGTCACATTGTTTAATAGCGATGAAGAATGGGCCACCGCCTTAGCTGACATCCGAGAATACCAGGGCAGTGAGTTCCAACAACTACAGTTAGCTGTGGACGACATTATCGAAAGCCAGGTAGCGGGCGCCAAGGTAATCATTAATTCCAATGGCCCGCTGTCTGACAATTTTCAAGGCAACGTATTCTTCCCTGAAGGGTCTCCAGATCAGCGTTTAGTTTACCAAATGAGATTCCTCAGTGCTGATTACTTTAGTGCGTTTTCCATTCCTATGATTGCTGGCAACAATTTAACAGAGCAACAAGTTAACAGTAAGGAAAGGAGAATTGTCATTGATGAAAACATGGCAGAAGCTGTTTTCCCAGGCGAAGAATTAGGTAGCGTTATTGGTCAATCAATAAAACTGTTAAGAGACCGTCAAGGTGGCGAGTTTTCCCCACCTTTTATCGTTACGGGCATTGTGCCAGCCACCCAAAGCCAAGCTGGCGCAGTAGAAACTAATCAAATGCCTGCGGTTTATTCTGCCAACATCAACGCTACCCGCACATTAAGTATCTTAGTACTAATGCCTGAGGGTACGCAGTTGACCGCAGCTATGCTTGAGCCAGAATTGCGCAAAGCGTTTCCTCGACTGATCAATCTTCGAGTTCAATCCAGTCAAGATCTCTGGCAAGAACAAACCTTAAGCCAACGGGTCAGTTTATGGGTCGTCTTGACTATGACAGGTTTAACATTGTTACTAGCAGCCATTGGCGTGTCCGGCTTAACCCAAATGACCACCAATCATCGTAAGTATGAGTTAGCTGTACGAATGGCAACAGGGGCTAGGCAAATTAACCTAATTGGCTTCATTATGAAGGATGCGGTAGGCATGCTGGTTATCGGGTTGGGGTTGGGCTTTGTCCTCTCTGCCACAGGCTATGAGAAGATCATGGAAACATTTACCATGTTGCCCGACTTTAACTGGATTGCTATGTCGACACTGGATATGAGCCTAGTTCTGATTGTTCTGCTATCTGTATTCATACCAGCGTGGCGAGTTATTAATGCTGATCCAATGCAAGCATTACGTCAGGAATAATCACAGTTAATATGGCTAAGGCAGTCTAGGCAGCCTTAGCCAGCCAACAACCAATCAAACTGAGGGGTTGGCCATTTTGCTATATGATTAAGTTGTTAACCCCACTAGTTGTATCTTCAGGAAAGATAGTTTGAACACAATAACAAGTAAAAAACCCATCATACTTATTGCAGATGACGACGATGATATCCGCCTTGCGTTGGAACTATTGCTAACGGCTAGTGATTACCAGATTGTCGAGGCAAGTACACCAAAGGAAACCATCATACAGGTACAACGATGTAATCCTGATCTGATCCTGCTAGATATGAACTTCAGCCGTGATACCACCAGCGGCAAGGAAGGTCTGAAAATTCTTGACGATTTGGAAGGCAGCTCTATTCCAATCATCTTGATGACAGCTTGGGGCAGTATTCAACTGGCAGTTGATGGATTGAAACGAGGCGCCAGTGATTTTATCGAGAAACCCTGGAACAAAGACAAAATGCTCAATAGCATCAGTCAGCAATTAGGCTTTTCCCGTATAAGACAGGAACACAAAGGATACCGTCAATTACTGAGTTCTGACCAGAGCAGACCGCAACCGAACTGGATTTGTCAGTCTAAAGCCATGAAAACACTCGAAGGCACCATTGGACAAATCGCACAGACAGACGCTAACGTGCTTATTCTTGGTGAAAACGGCACTGGGAAGTCCCTTCTGGCTAATCGAATTCACCAACAATCAAGCCGCGCTGACAACCCAATTATCACCATCAATATGGCAG
>JBLIIE010000143.1:0-12816 GCA_047634635.1 Granulosicoccus sp.
GTGAGTTTGCCCGTAAAGTACCTGATCATAGAAAGGTCGGTGTTGCTCGGTATTTAACTGGAGAGTGGAAGGTCAGTCGACTTGGACATGTTCGGTCCCTGCGAGTGTTAAGTCCTGACCATTACCCGGCGCTGGAAAATAATAAGGGAATCGTCGGCTCTCGCAAACTGCACGATGGTGTTTATATTCACACCAATGGTTCCGATAGTGTCAGCTTTCAAACCACCCGACAAGGCCCGAAGGGTGTGCACCTGGTGTCGAGTAACGGCCGTGTTGAGCATTGGCAGAAAAACTATGATGGTTTGGCGCTACGCATCAAAGGGCAAGTACCTGTTGTTGTCGAGTTAGGTGGTGCTCAGTTAAACAACTGTTCCATACATACAGGTAGGAAGGTTGTCAGAGGTGTTTTGACAGCCGCGCAGACAACCCAGTTCACATTCACTAACAAGGACACTGGTAATGCAATTCTCCACTGTCCAGCGTGAGCGCTTAATAAGCCCGCTCAACCTGGTGTTAATGGCTGGGCTGTTTGCGATCTCTTTTATCTTCCTTAAACCTACGTCTGGTCCTGGAGCGCGCCAGGGCTTAGAGCCCAACCTCGCTGCTGTGGCAGAAGTTGATGAGTTAGAAGTGGCCTATCTCAAAGCGCATAGTTTTGTGGGTGATGTTGATTCAGGCAGTGTCATGAAGGTTGTCAGATCCTTGTTGCAGGATGGCCGTAATGAACAAGTCATGCAATTGTTGAGTGACAATCCCGATATCCAGATTAGTGATCAGTTTCGTTTTGAAATAGATATGGAGTTATCTGCTGCAGAATCCAATGACAGTTTGTTTGCATCGCTGAAAAAGCTAAACGCAATGCCTGTATGGCGTACAGAGGCTTTGATGGAAAGAGCCGTTGAGCTTAGCCAGCGGCTCGATCATCCGTTGCTCAGCTATTCCTTATATTCTGCCTGGGCGAGTATTTCTGAGATTGCAGCGGGTACCTCACAGGATATTCAAGTGTCAAATATCTATAGGCAATGTGGTGATTACTTCCACAGCCTGGATAAAAGTCATCAGGCAATGACGTGCTACTGGAATGCTATGGATGCATTGCCAGAACGCTATTCGTCGTTTGATATCCAGATAGGTATGTTGCGAAGCACAGTAACAGGTAGTGAAGAGCAGATCGCCATAATTCAAAATCTCATGAACGATCAGACACCGGATGTGGCTGAATTAACGGAGTTAGCATCGGTATTACTAGCGGTGGAAAGAGCTGATTTTGCCTCCCCTGTTTATGCTGACCTGGCCGAAAAAGATCCTGATAATGCAGCGCATTGGTATAGCGAAGCTGCTCGATGGGCTGAGGCATCGGGTAAGCCTGGTCACGCCGCTGTCTATCTGGAAGCGATGACTGCGTTTCAAACCCTTGATGACAGAGATCTGACAAAAACACGCATCGAAGGGTTGCTGATTGGTGCAGGAAAAGCTGACGATGCGATTGTGAGAATCAGCGAGAGAATAAACCAGAACAGTAAAAATACTGAGCTTCTTGAACGTGGGGTTACTATTGCACTCCAGGCTGGAATGCCACGTAAGGCATTTACCTGGAATTCAATGTTGTTGAATCTGGAGCCTGAAAATATAGGTGCTCAGACTCAGCAAAGCGAGCTTGCATTGGCTATCAATGATTTGCCTCTGGCACTACGTTCATATCGTGATCGTCTCAAACAAAACCCTTCCGACATACAAGTAAGAATAAAGTTGGCTGAAATTACCGAGTGGAGCGGTCAACCTCACGAAGCACTGAAGATTTGGCAGAGTGTGATAAATCAATCAGGCCTCGGGAATTCACTAGGTGACGTACATGCGCTTAGGCAGGTTGTTCGATTGGCTGCCATGACGATACAGCCACGCGAAGGTGCTGAAGCATTATTAAAATTGTCTATGATTGAACAGCCCTCTGATGCGGACGTTTTACAGTTAGTCCAATTCTACAAACTCAATGGAGAGCCTAAAGTAGCATCAGTTGCTTTGAAACAAATTCAGAGTGTCCATGGCATTAACGATTTCATACTTCGTACTCTTGCTATGCATGAGTACGAACACAGTGAATTCCAGAATAGTTTAGACACTTGGAACCGGTATGTTGACGCCTATGGGCACACAAGCGATGCAACGCTTGCGCGTATGGAGCTGCTGTGGCGGTTAGATAAAAAAGACAAGGCTGCACAAGCTGCACAGCAATTGAAAGGGCAAACATTGTTATTATTGGCAAGTGATTATCAACTGCGATTAATGGCAGAAATCAGTTGGCAATATCGCTATGATTGGTTAGCCGCTGTTGTTCAACCGAGGCTAGAATCTATAGTGGCTAACGATCAGCGTACGCTATATAGCGCACGCTCATTGGCAAGCTTGCAGAACGCAGGTAAAAACGTGCAAGCCATTGAGGAAGCGCTAAAGTTATGGGGCAGTACCGGTGAGTCTGAATTCGCGATTGTGGCCATGCGGCTTGCGTTGAAAACGGGGCACACAGAAGTGCTTGAAAAGTTTTCACCTAATACGGCAGAGGCCAAAACCCTAAAAGCGGAACCTGAATACTGGGCGCAGATTGCGGCGCAGCGTTTGCGGGTTAACGATAACGAGGCCGCCTTTCAAGCCTACGAACAGGCGTTGAAGATTAACGAGCTGCACGTAGAATCTGTTGCTGGGCTGTTATGG
This sequence comes from Granulosicoccus sp., assembly GCA_047634635.1. Classification (GTDB taxonomy): domain Bacteria; phylum Pseudomonadota; class Gammaproteobacteria; order Granulosicoccales; family Granulosicoccaceae; genus Granulosicoccus. Next base: position 2,710 of record JBLIIE010000143.1, read on the forward strand.
TTAGCCATCGCTGAACACCGCGAGGCGCAATTGCAGGATTATCTCAAACGCTACGAGTCACTTGCTATTGTTACGCCTGAGTTATGGCAGCCTATGGCTGTGGGCTATCTGCAACTCGGAGCTGCTTCAACCAGCGTGTTGTGGTTCTATCGACTCATTGATCAAATTGATTCTGACTACAGTATGCTGTTGACCTATGCAGATGCTCTTGAGTATGCGGGTAGAGTGTCTGCTGCACGTAAAGTCAGGCAATATGCATTGCAGCACCTACGTCCAATCTTGTTGGAAAATGCATCTGCTGACCAGGAGTTATTGCTTCGTCATTACTTGCGTATCTCGACTCGCTATGAATCAGTCGGCAACAACGAGCGTCTCATTAACTATCTGCTGGTAGACGAGACTCAGCCGATCCACAAGCTAACGGATGCGGGTATTACGGATGGCGAGGAGCTCTGGCGGCAGGACATGGCTATATCCTGGTTGATGTCCACGCAGCAACATGAATTAGCTCGAGTCGTAATGACGCAGATGCATGCCAGACGCTTGCAAGCGCCCGCTTGGCAGACGTTAGCGTTAGCGCTTAAGGAGAAAGACAATGAAGCCATCGAGGCGGTAATGCAGGCAAAAGGCTCGTTGTCCATTGGAAATCATATTCTAGCGCTGAGACAATTGGGCCGCGATCGCGAAGCCTATAGTTTGGCTGAGGAAGCTCTGACGCCAGGTGCCTGGTTGTTCGGATCAGATGCTTCAGATAGACGTGTTGCGCAAGAACAATATGTGATGTTGCGCAATGCCCGTCCAAGCTTCATTGGCGGAACAGTTAGTGGCCGAAGTGTTAGTGGTCTTGCCATTCGAGATACTGGGGTGACGTTTAGGCATACGTTTGCACAGCATAATTTGGGTTTCTCATTTTCTTTGAAGAATAGACAGTTAGAGTCTGATGAATATCAACTGTCGGGTAATGAAGACATTGCTGATTTAAGTGTCTCCCTTTTCTACGGCAATGGTATTCAGGGTGCTAGCCTGACAGCTGGCGCTATCAACACTGAAAATGGTGATGGGTCTTACGCCCGTGGCAAGTTATCTATGCGTTCACAAGATCGTCGTCGTGGAATAACAGCAGAGTTCGCTGTTAATGAATCAGTTGAGCTTTCATCGGAATTGATCATCGCTGGTGTACAGAATAGAGCAACGCTTGCATTTGATTCTGATATCGGTCGGCATCAATTTATGCGGTTGCGTGCGGAGCTAACCGAGGTCAACACGCGATTTGATCAAGAGAAAGTGGCAACGGGTGTTGAGGGTGGTGCTGAAGTGGGTGTGCACGGATCATTTGGCAGTAACCAGTGGACTGCCAGCGTGAAAGCTGCACAGGTAACTCGTGATCGGGTTGAGGTGTTGCCAGATTCATTACGCCTGCGGGCTGACAGTTCGCTCGATAGTGTCATTAGCGAGGAACTGCAAACATTCGCTGTCGGCGCGACACTTTCACGCGGTGGGGTCGGTATGGGCTATCCACAGGTGAGTTCACCGCGTTATTACCTGAGTACCAATGTTGGCAAAACATGGCCGCAAGGCACTTTGGGTTTACAGCTGGACGCGGGTGCGGGTATCCGCGTGCTTGGTGGTGATGAACTCAGCTTTTCGTTGGCACATGGTGCACTGCAGTCGCCTCGTATCGCCAACGATACTACGAAGCTTGGTTTGAACTACCAGTTTCATTTTCAATAACAGGACTACTCGGTAAAGAGAGCAATCAGAATGCTCGGAATGTTACGAGCGTTTCTGTATCTCGAATGCCAGTGACAGCGTGTATGTGCGTATTAACGTATTGACCGACATCGTCGTCTTCTTCCAGATACAGCTTCAGCAACAGGTCGAAAGCACCAGCAGTGGAATAGATCTCGGACGCGATTTCAAGTTCTGCAATCTGATTGGCAACATTGTACGACTGTCCCAGCTCACATTTGATTCTGACAAAAAAAGCGCGCATGTTTTTATTCCGAGGGGTTATGGTTGATTACTGAAATACATCATGCACGGTATGCACAAAGAACGAGGGTTAATACTGAAGTTAGGTGGTACTGCGGGTACGACGAACCGCATCTGCCCAACCGCTAATCAGTTGATCGCGTTGAGTATCTTCCATTCTCGGTGAGAAATTGCGTTCCTGTTGCCAATTGGCAGTAAGATCATCCAGTGAATCGTATACGCCCACTTGCAGACCGGCCAGGTAGGCCGCCCCCAGTGCGGTTGTTTCAGTTTGCATAGGTCGCTCGACGGGTATGTTCAATATATTGGCTAAATACTGCGTTAGCCAATTGTTCTTGACCATGCCACCATCCACACGCACCGTATCAACGGTTGCGCCGTCCTGACGCATGGCATTTAATAGGTCCAGAGTCTGATAGCAGACAGATTCCAGAGCCGCTCGCGTTAAAGCAGAAGGTCCGGTGTCTCTCGTTAAGCCATACAGAGCGCCGCGCGCGTCGGCATCCCAGTAAGGAGCTCCGAGACCGGTGAAGGCAGGCACTAGGTAGACACCTTGATTGTCATCAAGACTCTTGGCCATATTTTCAGACTCTTCGGCAGACTGGATGATGCCCAGCCCATCGCGTAGCCATTGAATGGCAGCCCCTGCCACGAAGATAGAACCTTCAATAGCGTAGGTAGTTGTGCCATCCAGACGATAGGCAATGGTTGTCAATAATTTGTTCCTGGAGGGGACTGCGGTGGTGCCTGTGTTCAGCATCATGAAACAACCTGTGCCGTAGGTGCTCTTGATCATGCCTTCCTGAAAGCACACTTGGCCAATAGAGGCTGCATGTTGATCGCCGGCTACTCCTGCGATGGGCAGTTCCACACCGAGTATGGATTTATCAGTGGTGCAAAAGTTTGCAGCCGAGTCGTGAACCTCGGGTAGCAACGACATAGGTACATCAAGTAGAGAGCACAGTTCTTCATCCCAACGGTTGTCGTGGATGTTGAACATCAAGGTGCGCCCCGCATTAGTAGAGTCGGTGGCATGTGTTCGACCATTGGTAAGTCGCCACATGAGAAACGTATCCATGGTGCCAAACGCCAGTTCACCTTTATCGGCTTTTGAGCGCGCGCCGTCTACGTTGTCCAGTAGCCAGGCGACCTTGGTGCCTGAAAAGTACGCATCCAGCAGCAAGCCGGTTTTTGTAGTGAACGTGTCTGCGTGGCCCTGTAGTTCCCGGCAGCGATCCGCAGTACGCCGGTCTTGCCACACGATGGCCTTGTGAATGGTTTTGCCGGTGTGTCGATCCCAGATTACAGTGGTTTCGCGCTGATTGGTTATGCCGATACCCGCAATCTGCCGGTTCTGGGCTGCCGCCTTTGCCAGGGCCTCCTGACAGACTGCAAGAGTCGTCGTCCATATTTCCTCCGGATCGTGCTCAACCCAACCTGATTGTGGGTAGTACTGAGTGAATTCGCGCTGAGCCACCGCAAAGGTACTGCCGTCCTTTTCGAATAGCATAGCTCTCGAACTGGTGGTTCCTTGGTCGATACTGAGTAGCAGAGGCTGGCTCATAGTGGCTCCTTAAGGGGTGTTCGGCATTGTACTGTTCGCAAGAGTCTGCGTAATAGTTCAACGGATCTCTTTAACTTCTTATTCTAATGCGCAAGAGCCCAAAAAAATATATACATGGAACAAAGTTTCGTTTAGTGTTTCGCTTTGCGCCATTTTGATGCAAGCGAAACATGGTGACCCTGTGCCTGATACCCGCCGAAACTCAATTCTTGACATCGCACGAGAGACTGGTGTGGTTTCTGTTGACGATCTTATTGAACGTTTTCAAGTCACACCACAAACCATCCGTAAAGATTTAAACCATCTCTGTGATGTGCGTTTGCTGACACGGACCCACGGTGGTGCACGGCTCGCCTCGAGTGTGGAGAACATGAGTTATGAGGCACGACGCATGCTGGCTTGGGAGCAAAAACAAGCCATTGGACGAGCTGTGGCCACGTTGATTCCCGATAATGCCTCTCTATTTGTGAATATAGGTACTACAACGGAGGCCGTTGCCCAGGCATTGTTGCAACACAGGCAACTATTAGTGATTACTAATAACCTCAACGTCGCATCGCTAATGCGCCCATACGCTGAAAACAAGGTAGTTATTGCCTCTGGAGAGGTTAGAAGTAGTGATGGTGGCGTAATTGGTAGCTCGGCTGTAGACTTTATCAATCAATTCAAAGTGGACTTTGCCGTTATCGGCGCATCGGCTATTGACGAAGAAGGCTCACTTCTTGACTACGACTATCGGGAAGTAAAAGTGTCCCAGGCGATTCTGTCAAATGCTCGTCACGTCATTGTTGTCACGGACTGTAGCAAGCATGAACGCACCGCACCGGTAAGAATAGCCCACATCTCCCAGACGCACACATTCGTTACCGACAAGTGTCCGAACCCAGCTTTCAAACGACTACTGGCGAGTTTCGATATCCGCACAATCGAAACTGAAATAGATTCATAAACCTAGCTTGGAACTGCGGAGCTAACATGCAATGGCTTCGGTTTCGATTGACTTTCGCTTTTCTGGTCGCTAGTGTCTTGGGGGAACACAGATTTGTGTGTTCACGAGGCGCCCTAGCCAAATACAAAACAATAAAGCAGGGTCAGCACTCTTACACCGTATTTGTACAGTGGGATATTCAAGCAAAACACCATGCTCGAACTCGATAATGTTAGTAAAAAGGTAGGCAACATCCTACACATCAACAATGTGAGCCTGACTTTGGAGAAGGGGTCTCTCAATGTGTTGTTGGGCCCAACCCTTGCTGGTAAGACCAGCCTGATGAGGCTGATGGCAGGGTTGGACGCGCCCACGTCAGGAGACGTGCGTGTCGATGGCAAGCGTGTAACTGGACATGGAGTACGTAAGCGCAACGTGGCTATGGTGTATCAGCAATTTATCAATTACCCAGCCATGACTGTTTATGAAAACATCGCATCGCCACTGAGACTCAAAGGCGAAAGCAAACAGAATATAGAAAAGAAGGTTCGTGAGGCTGCAGAATTAATGAAGCTTACGGAGTTTCTGGATCGAACTCCGCTGAATCTTTCCGGTGGGCAGCAACAACGAACCGCACTTGCCAGAGCATTGGTTAAGCAAGCTGAGCTGGTTTTGCTGGATGAGCCATTGGCGAACCTTGATTACAAACTGCGAGAGGAATTACGTGTGGAGCTTCCGCGTTTATTTGCGGAAACTGGTGCCGTGTTTGTTTACGCGACAACTGAGCCGCACGAAGCTCTGCTACTGGGTGGCAGAACAGCAACCCTGCATGAGGGGTGCATTACACAGTTCGATTCCACCATTGATGTTTACAACAGTCCCGTTAATTTGCAAACGGCACAAACATTTTCTGATCCACCGCTGAACACGGTTACCGTGCAATTGCGGTCAGGGGCGTTAATCAATGAAGCTGGAAACTTTGGTTATCTGTCTGGAATGGCGAGTGCAAGTGCAGATGCCCTGGTGGACGGCCGCTACACGCTGGCGTTTCGTCCGCATCATGTATCTCTAACGCAGACATCGACACATAGCGTGGCGGTAAAGGCAATGGTGGGCACTAGCGAAATTACAGGTTCTGAAACCTACATTCATGTCACCTGCGCCGGTGCACACTGGGTGGCACTTACGCACGGTGTGCAACGCGTAAATAATGGAGATGAGATTACGCTCTATCTCAATCCTGCTCGCTACTACTTATTCAATGATTCGGATGGTTCGCTAGAACATGCTCCGTCATTTGACATCAAGGCTGCTTGAATCATGGCTCAGATCACACTCGACAAGCTAGCCCATTCATATTTACCCAATCCCAAGAGTGATGCGGATTTCGCGTTAAAGCAAATTGATTATGTATGGGAAGACGGTGGTGCATATGCCTTGCTGGGGCCGTCAGGTTGCGGCAAAACCACCTTGCTGAATATTATTTCAGGTCTGTTACTCCCATCAAAAGGCAATGTGCTCTTTAACACTACCGATGTTACCGAGCTAAGTCCTGAACTACGGAACATTGCTCAGGTTTTCCAGTTCCCAGTTATCTACGACACCATGACGGTGGAGCAGAATCTGGCATTCCCATTAATTAATCGCGGTGTGGAGAAATTCGAAGTCAAAAAACGTGTTGCCGAGATGCTGGAGATTCTGGATCTTAGTGACAAAGCACGGCGTCAGGCCAGAGGGCTCTCGGCAGATGAAAAGCAGAAGATATCGTTGGGTCGTGGTCTGGTGCGATATGACGTGAATGCCATATTGTTTGATGAGCCGTTGACAGTTATTGACCCGCACATGAAGTGGCAACTACGAACACAACTAAAAGAGCTGCATGAGCAGTTCAACCACACCATGATTTATGTCACGCATGACCAGACAGAAGCCCTAACGTTTGCTGACAAGGTGGTAGTGATGTACGAAGGGGAGGTTGTCCAAATAGGCACGCCCGAACAACTATTCGACGAGCCTGAACATACCTTTGTTGGTTACTTTATTGGTTCTCCAGGTATGAATATACTGCCTGGATCGGTGACAGGAAATACAGTGACTATGGCAGACCATAGCTTTGAATTAGATCGACACTATAAGCCGATAAGCGGTTCAACCGAAATAGGTATACGGCCCGAATTTATCTCTGTAACCGATGCGTCATCAGCCGGTGCTAATGGATTACCGTTGCGAGTGAATGCTATTGAAAACATTGGTCGGCATAAAATCGTCAGAGGCAGTATCAACGGGCAGCGCATAGATGCGGTTATTCAGGAAGATGCGAATGTGCCTGCTGAGCCCTATGCTGTGATTGATACCAAGCGATTAAATGTCTATGAAAACTCTCACTTGGTTCGGGGGAGTCAATAATGGATAAACCGTATAATAATAAAGCCTGGTTTTTCGTATTGCCGGTTTTTTTCCTGGTGGCTATCAGTGCGATTATTCCACTGATGACTGTCGTTAACTATTCGTTTCAGGATACCTTTGGCAACAATCAGTTTTTCTGGGTAGGAACCGAATGGTACACAGATGTGCTTAGTTCCAGCCGTTTCCATGATGCACTGCTGCGTAATCTCATGTTCTCTGGCATTATTCTCGCCATTGAAATTCCGCTGGGTATTGCCATTGCCCTATCCATGCCGCGCAAGGGTATATGGGTGCCTGTGTGTCTTATTCTGATGGCGTTACCGCTGTTAATTCCCTGGAATGTTGTAGGTACTATTTGGCAAGTGTTCGGACGTGCAGATATTGGACTGTTAGGACATACCTTGTCAGAGCTTGGCATTGATTATAACTACGCCACTAATGCAACCGACGCCTGGATAACCATCATTATCATGGATGTCTGGCATTGGACAAGCCTTGTTGTATTGTTGAGTTACTCAGGTCTTGTCGCAATTCCCGAAGCCTATTATCAGGCTGCAAGAATTGATGGTGCATCTAAGTGGAAAGTCTTTCGCTATATTCAACTGCCTAAAATGCAGCGAGTGTTGTTAATTGCTGTGTTACTGCGGTTCATGGACAGTTTCATGATCTATACCGAACCGTTTGTACTGACGGGTGGTGGGCCAGGTAATTCCACAACATTCCTGTCTATCGATCTTGTCAAAATGGCTATTGGGCAGTTTGATTTGGGCCCAGCTGCTGCCATGTCCATTATCTACTTTTTGATTATTCTGTTGGTGTGCTGGGTGTTCTACACACTAATGGTCAACTTCGGTGTCGATGCGCCAGAGAAGGAGGTCGATTGAAATGAATACGGCTACTGATTTAATGAAGACGTCTGTAAACACGATATCCTTAGAAGGTGTTAGAGCGCCTATAAAACCTGGTGGTACCAGTAAAACACGCTGGATGGTACCCACGCTTTACATCGTGTTTTTGCTGTTACCCATTTATTGGTTGGTGAACATGAGTTTCAAAACCAATCAGGAAATTCTGTCCACGTTTACCTTGTGGCCAGAGAACCCGACGCTAGCCAACTATATGGTCATATTCAATGATCCGTCGTGGTATCGCGGCTACTTTAATTCCATGACCTATGTGGTCATGAACATGGTGATTTCCGTGGGTGTCGCATTGCCTGCAGCGTACGCATTTAGTCGTTACCGGTTCCTTGGCGACAAGCATATGTTTTTCTGGTTGCTCACAAATCGAATGGCACCCCCTGCCGTTTTCGCATTACCATTTTTCCAGCTATATTCTGCCTTTGGGTTATTTGATACGCACTTTGCCGTAGCGCTTGCCCATTGTTTGTTTAATGTGCCGTTGGCCGTCTGGATTCTCGAAGGCTTTATGTCTGGTGTGCCACGTGAGATTGATGAAACAGCCTACATAGATGGTTATTCTTTTCCACGTTTTTTCATCAAAATATTTACACCGTTAATTGCGTCGGGTATTGGCGTGGCAGCGTTCTTCTGTTTCATGTTCTCGTGGGTTGAGTTGTTATTAGCTAGAACACTGACGGCTACCGATGCCAAACCCATTACCGCAATCATGACAAGAACCGTATCTGCCTCCGGGCTTGACTGGGGTGTGCTAGCAGCAGCTGGCGTGCTCACCATTATTCCAGGTGCTCTAGTCATCTACTTTGTGCGTAATTACATTGCTAAAGGCTTCGCCCTGGGGCGGGTGTAACCATGAAAAATATTCAATCAAGAAATAAACAAGCAGGCGAAGTGTCTACTGGTAGTTTGCGCTTTCTGGCCGGTATCGTTGTATTTATCGGAGTTTTAGCGGGTATAGCCTACTTTTGGGGGCAATCTGCAAGTGCACCTAATCTGGCCTGGATGGGCTGGACGAAACCGACAGCTATCTTTTTTGTGGTCATCGTTTGCCTTTTGCTTGGCATGTGTGTCTGGGAGGCCTTTAGCCCAGGCGGTGGTCCTCGCATTGGAATCCTGCGGTTTGAAACAACCCGTGGGGACCGACTCTTTTTATCGCTGCTTGGCAGCGGATTTATCCATCTTGCCTGGCTTGGACTTGTAGGGCCAGACTTGTGGAAAGCGCTGGGAATATCTATCGCGTATGCCTTGTTGGTGTTCACGTTGGTTTAGACCGGTGTTTGTTTTATACGCATAACTATCCATTAGGAGGAATAACATGCGGCGTTTCAAGCAAGCCAAAACTGCGGTTGCAGTAGCGGTGTTTTTGAGTTGTTCTCATGCTGCGCAAGCAGACATGGCAGCAGCAGAAGGTTTTTTAAAAAATGAAGTAGGCGGTTTGTCAGTGCTTAGCGCTGACGAACAGACAACAGAAATGCAGTGGTTCGTCGATGCTGCTAAACCTTTCGCTGGTATGGACATCAAGGTCGTATCAGAAACGATTGGAACTCATGAGTATGAGTCTAAAGTTCTGGCTCCAGCGTTTACAGCTATCACCGGCATTAACGTGACTCACGATTTGATTGGAGAGGGCGATGTGGTTGAAAAGCTACAAACCCAAATGCAATCAGGTGAGAATATCTATGATGCTTATATCAATGACTCTGATTTAATCGGAACTCATTGGCGCTATCAGCAAGCCCGCAACCTGACTGACTGGATGGCAGGCGAAGGTGCAGATGTCACATTACCTACGTTGGATCTCGAAGATTTCATTGGCATAGACTTCACAACGGGACCGGATGGTAAGTTGTATCAACTACCGGATCAGCAGTTTGCCAACCTTTATTGGTTCCGGTATGACTGGTTCAGCGATGATACAAACAAAGCCGACTTCAAAGCGAAGTACGGCTACGACCTCGGCGTACCAGTTAACTGGTCTGCGTACGAGGATATTGCCGAGTTCTTCACCGGTCGCGAGATCGATGGCCAGAAAGTTTATGGTCACATGGACTACGGTAAAAAAGATCCTTCATTGGGTTGGCGCTTCACCGATGCATGGTTATCCATGGCGGGTAGCGGCGACAAAGGTGAGCCTAACGGTTTGCCGGTTGATGAATGGGGAATTCGAGTTAACGAGAACAGTCAGCCTGTAGGTTCTTGTGTAGCTCGTGGTGGTGACACTAATGGTCCTGCAGCAGTTTATTCAATTACTAAATACATCGAATGGCTGAACAAGTACGCTCCACCTGAAGCTGCCG
>JBLIIE010000144.1:0-12725 GCA_047634635.1 Granulosicoccus sp.
TTGCATACGGCCCATTGCTCATCAGTAAAATGCGATCTGCAAGCAGGATGGCTTCATCAACATCATGTGTGATCATGAATACCGTTTGATCGGAGCCAGACCACACTCGAATAAGTTCGTCTTGAATAGTGCCGCGGGTTAAGGCATCCAGTGCGCCAAAGGGTTCATCCAGCAATAGCAGTTTTGGTTGTATTGCAAATGCACGAGCAATAGATACCCGTTGACGCATTCCGCCGGAGAGTTGCGACGGTTTGCGCAATTCTGCACCTTCACCCAGGCCCACCATATTGAGGTGTTTATAGGCATGATCCTTAACTTGCTTGCGTGTCCAATCGGGGAATCTGGCCTTCACGCCAAACATGACGTTTTTCAAGGCACTCATCCATGGGAGCAGTGAGTAGTTTTGGAAAACAACCCCCCGATCAAGACTTGGACCGCTAACTTCACGACCATCCATTATGACCGCGCCGCTAGTCGCTGTGTCTAAGCCTGCAAGGACATTAAGAATGGTCGATTTTCCGCAACCTGAATGTCCAATGATGCAAACGAACTCGCCCTTTTGAATGTCAAAGTTTGCGTTCTCAAATACCGTTAGGGGCTCACCTCCATCCGGTGATGGATACTTACGGGTTAAGTTCTGAATTTGCAGTAAAGTCTTTTTTGAAGCGTTCATGTTCTATTCCTGATACTCCACGGCCGACTGCACTCTTGCAAAAAAACGGTCTAGCAACATGCCGACAACACCGATAACCATGATGGAAAATATGACGCTGGTGAGATCCAGGTTGTTCCATTCATTCCAAACGTAGTAGCCGATGCCTGTTCCACCGACGAGCATCTCTGCTGCGACAATAACCAACCACGCAATACCAATTGATATGCGCATACCGGTTAATATTGTGGGCGCAGCAGCAGGCAGTATTACCATGAACGCCGTACGTAGGTTCCCCAGTTCATGAGTGCGGGCTACATTGACCCAATCATTTCGTACATTGGCAACTCCGAAGGCGGTGTTGAGTAGCATTGGCCATATAGAACAGATAAAGATGACGAATATGGCTGACGCTTCACTGTCCTGAATAATGAACAGCGCCAACGGCATCCAGGCTAATGGTGATATTGGCTTAAGTACTTGTATGAAAGGATCTAGCGTTTTATAAGCAAGTGTTGACATGCCGATAAGAAAGCCCAGTGGTAATGCAATTAAGGCTGCCATTAAATAACCGGTTAACACCCTGTACAGCGAATAGGCTATCTGAATACCTATGCCTTTATCATTCGGTCCATTGTCATAAAAGGGGTCTGAAAGTTCTTCATACGCCTTTACAAAAATCGCTGAGGGGGGTGGTACACGGGCTTGGTCCGCGGCACCCCCCATCAGCAATTCGTATTCAGTCATGTTCTCGGCATTCTTGACAGTGGGTGTAAATAGTTCCCAGGTACCGAGTAATACAGTAAGCAGCAACAGGGACAGCATAGGTGCCTTGAATGTCGAGAGCATGATGTGTTTAACCCTTACCGATAGCGAAGCTTTTTACATACGCTTCTGGTTGATCAGGATTGAACGTCTTGCCCATGATGTCGTAGCTCTTATAGGTTTTTGTCGGTGGCTCAAGCCCCAGACTTCTCATAACCGTCGCACAATCGGCTGCGTTATAAACCTGCTCGGAAATACCCTTGTAATCGACATCGCCTTCGATGTAGCCCCAGCGTTTCATTTGCGTAAGAATCCATACACCCATTGAATGCCATGGGAACGGGTCAAAATCGATTCTGTCAGGCACATTCTTGATATTGCCAAGCCCATCGGCATAACGACCAGTGAGCACCTGAGCAATAACAGGCACCGGCTGGTTGAGATAGTTTTTAGGCGCAATCGCTTCTGCAATTTCCTGTCTATTCTCAGCAGGGCTTGCGTACTGCGTTGCGTCAATCAATGCCTTTAGCAAGTTACCGTAGGTATTAGGTTTGGTCTCGGCAAACTCGGCACTACATGCAAATGCACAGCACGGATGACCATCCCAAATGTCTTTGGTTAACTTATGAATGAATCCCACGTTCTCCCATACCGCTCGTTGGTTGAACGGGTCAGGTGATAGGTAGCCATCCAGGTTTCCAGCTCTCAGGTTGGCTACCATTTCCGGTGGAGGAACCACTCGAATCTGGATGTCGACGTCAGGATCAAGTCCAAATTCTGCGACGTAATAACGAAGCAGGAAGTTATGCATGGAGTACTCGAAAGGTACGCCAAACTTAAAGCCTTTCCATTTGGTTGGATCGTCATTCTTGTCTTTGTGATCGTTATGCAGAACGATGGCTTGCCCGTTGATATTCTCAACGGCAGGCATCAGATATGGTTCGGCAATCGAGCCGGCTCCCATGGTTATCGCCAACGGCATAGGTGTGAGCATGTGCGCTGCATCGTATTCGTTGTTCAGCGACTTATCACGGGCAACGGCCCAACCCGCAGTTTTAATAACATCAACATCCAGGCCATACTTTTCATAAAAGCCTAGCGGCTTGGCCATGATGATTGGAGTGGCGCAAGTAATCGGTACAAAGCCGACCGACAGCTTTGATTTTTCAGGTTTACCTAAGGAGTCTGCGATAGCAGCCTTCGCCTGTTCCATAGGAAACACTGACCCTAGCGCGGCCGCTAACGTGCCGCCGCCCAGGATTTTGGCAAACGAACGACGGCTAATATCGTTGTGCCCGAACACGGATCGAACCACTGCGCTTTCCACCATGTGGGAAAGAGCATCGTCTGTACTGGCGAAGGTAGGACTGCTATGCGCCGCTTTCGAATGAGATTTAGCGCCAGCTCCTGATCCGCACTTAGAGCATGAGCAGTCACGTCCATGCCTCAGGTCAATATCACCGTTATAAGGGTCTTCAAAACTTTTAGAACTCATGGTACTGGTCTCTCCTTGAATGCAATGTGTAGTGGTAAAGGTTGTTCTAAACGATCTGATCAACGCCCACATGACTACGGTTACTCCATAGTTCATGCCAACTTTGAAAAATTATATATATTGTTATAAAACAAGTAGATAAGACATTTTATCGCCTTCAAAACAGTTACTAAATATCGTAATATACGAAATCATGTAACTGCTTATTACGAAATTTAGTACTATGTGTTTATGGCTGATCAAATACAGATTAAACAGTGGCAGAACACACCCGAGCAACCACTCGTAAAGGCGAAACTGATCGTTAATTCAGACCCTGCACAGGTGTTAAGGCAATTCAGAGACGTTGCTGAAATAGGCAAGGTGCTCAACCAGTGCTTCCTGTCTTCTGATGAACCCATGTACTTGCTTGATCCGCATAGCGGGCAAATATTAAGAGCCAATAGCGCTGCCGAACGCTTCTTTAGAATGCCGGGCAACTCCCTGGATGGGCACTACATTGATCTGCTCTATCCGCAAAGGAGAGGAGAACTGTATGTGTTCACCGAAGAAGCCATGGCTTTAGGGTTCGCTCGTACTCGAAATCTCACTCTATTGAGACCCGATGGAAGCATCATTCCCATGGAGCACATGTCAATAGCCGTGCGCCAGGGTGAAAAGGCAACGATGCTCGTACGTCTGTTAGATCTTGATGCATTAAACCAACGAGATTTGAGTGAAGCGGCTGAATCTTATTTACGCAAAGGACTCTATGAGTGGTTACGCGATGAACGGTACTTCCGGGATATCGAACGTGAGTACCGTCTTATTCTTGGCGCGGCCGGTGAAGGCATCTACGGTGTTAGCTCCGATGGCCTAACCACTTTTTTAAACCCGGCTGCTGAAGAAATGCTGGGCTATAGGGCTGATGAACTCGTTGGTCAAGACATGCACGAAATCATTCATCATCACCGAGTGGATGGTTCGATTTTCCCAACTCATGAATGTCCCATCTACAACGCTTTCAAAGAAGGAAAAATCAACTCTGTCGACAACGAAGTGTTCTGGAAAAAAGATGGCACACCTATACCCGTTGAATACACATCCACGCCTATCATTGATTCGGGAAGAGTAATCGGCGCGGTTATCGTATTCCGAGACACGACTGAACGACGCAATACCGAAGAAACACTTCGTGCAGCGCTTATCGAAAATGCTGGCTTGCGTGAACGCCTGGAAATGGAAAATGCCTATCTACAAGAGGAAATACGCAACCGTGGCAATCACCACAACATCATTGGTAACTCAGAATCACTGAATACTCTGCTGGCTCAAATAGAGCTGGTTGGACCGACCGACGCAAACGTTCTGATAAGCGGAGAGAGTGGTACTGGCAAAGAGCTGGTAGCACATGCAATACATCGTGCGTCAAGCAGAGCAGATCGCCCACTCATTCGCGTTAACTGTGCGGCAATCCCCAGAGAACTATTCGAAAGCGAATTCTTTGGCCATGTGAAAGGTTCTTTCTCTGGTGCGCTACGCGATAGAGTAGGTCGCTTCGAACTGGCCGATGGTGGAACCTTGTTCCTAGATGAAGTAGGCGAGCTTGAAATAGGTTTACAAGCTAAACTTCTTCGTGTTGTACAGGAAGGGAAATTCGAGCGAGTCGGTGAAGAGCGCTCCCGAACCGTGGATGTACGTTTGATAGCCGCAACCAACCGTAATCTAAAAGCCGCCGTAGAGTCCGGTGACTTTCGCGAAGATTTGTTCTTTCGCCTTAATGTTTTCCCTATTGAGTGCACACCGCTTCGACAAAGAGCATCAGATATACCACTACTTGCAGAGCACTGTCTGGACACAACATGCAGAAGACTGAACTTGCCAGTACCACGATTGAGCCGAGCTAATGTACAAATGCTCATGGATTACCGTTGGCCCGGTAATATACGTGAGCTTCAGAACGTCATGGAACGCGCAGTGATCGTAGCGCGCAAGGGTAAGCTGGATATCGACTTACCTGTAGGAATTGAAGGCCCAACTCACAAGCAATTAACGAGTGAACATGGATCCGTCCAGTCCATCGACAAGATACTCACAGCTGGTGAAATGATTGATCTTGAGCGGCAGAATCTTAAGCGCGCTTTGAAAGCCTGCGGTGGTAAAGTTTCCGGTAAAGACGGGGTTGCCAATCTATTGGGTATGAAACCAACTACTGTGTATTCTAGAATCAAGAGTTGGAATCTGGATAGTGCGTAAGGCTTGAGCAAGAAGCGGCAGAAGATATGAAGTAAAAGCAATCTCGGGCAGAGTGAGTATTGCAATCGATATCGTGAGTCAGTTGATAAAAGATAAATCCAGCCTTGATAGAAATCAAGGCTGGGTTAAATCTTGCTGTTCGATATTTACTGGTTGGCCAGAGTGTAGGAAGATAATTGGACTCCCCCACCTCTCGAAACAAGTGAGGTAATGAAATTGTTCTCACACAAATTATATAAAGGAGAGTCCATCATGAAGAATACTGTTATTGGTGTTGATTTGGTAAAAGACGTTATATTTGTATATAGCGCTGGGTTGTGCTGATCTGGGCAGCTTTCTTGAAGGAAAAAATGCGTCAGCATGCATTGGGTTGACCCCTATTCAACACACGTCTGGGGGAGAGGTAAAACTTGGCTCAATTGGAAGATATGTGAAGAACAGTTTGTTGCGAAGCCAACTGATTACCGGAGCCATGGCAGCCGTGGCTCAGGTTTGCAAACGAACGGCTGCCACCAGGAAAGACCTTGGATACACGAGCTGGTCGCACGCCGAGGCAAGAAGGTTGCAGCAGTCGCTTTGGCCAACAAAACGGTGAGGACAGCATTTTCTATGCTCACTCACGGCACTGAATACAAGGCGAAACTTCTAGTCGCCTGAAAAGCGTTCCAACAATAAAGGTGCACAAACGAAGACTCAAAATCAGCGTGTTAACTCAGTTTAATGCTAAAAGCCTAGAGCTCGTCAGGAAGATTTGAAAACACGTTCCGCGTAAATAGCAACGAGCCTGGGGCTGATTTCGTAGCATCTCATTTGGGTCTCCACAACGATTGAATAGCCTGGATCATAAAGGGGACGGAGGAGTTAATCTCCCTAAACTCCTTCGTCCCCTTTATTTACTTTGCATCCCACTCTTTACATCTGCAGATTGTGCAGGCCATACAAATTACCCATGTACGCCGCAGTGTTCGCCGCAACTCTTACCTTTCTCAGCAATCGTCTGTAAAGCATAGAACGTTCGCTTGATAGAACGTTCCAGAAAATCATACAAGTCACACTAATTTTCCTAAAAAACTGAATTACCCATCTTGGAAATAAAGAAATTCTTCCATCGTGCTGGCCCAGCTCACCCGATCTATACCGATTCAAGACGGGATACGTCTATAACGCTACGAACAACAATGCGAAGTATACTTTCCTCGTATTAAATCCATTCACGCTTTCAAGAGTTATCGTCATGTCAGATATCGATCGCGCAGCCGACATTATTTATCAATGCCTACAGAAAGGCGATGCCGTTGACTATGTAAAATCAAACCTGTGGCCAGATACTATGGAAGAAGGCTATGCGGTTCAGGCTGCCATACATCAGCGCACGGTCGGAGCGATCAAGGGCTGGAAAATTGCGGCGACAGCGGTTGCTGGACGTGCCCATATCAACGTCAATAGACCACTCGCAGGCCGTCTACTCTCATCGATGTGTTATGCAGACGGAGCGCAGTTGCCCTTCGGAAGCAATCGGATGGCTGTCGCTGAAGCCGAGTTTGTGTTTACACTGGGTCGTGACCTGCCGCCACGTAAAACCGAATACTCGACAGAAGAAGTTGCGCTAAGTATTCAATCGCTTCATGCGGGTCTGGAGTTTCCTGACTCACGTTTTGTGGACTTCACGTTGCCGGGTACGGCCGGCTTAATTGCGGACAATGCTTGCGCATGGCAGTTCGTACTGGGTGATCCCACCACTGAAATGTTCGACCCGAAGAGTCTGTCCGATCACCCAACGTCTCTGATCATCAATGGTGAAACAGCAACGACCGGCAAAGGCAGCGACGCTTTAGGGGGGCCCCTAACTGCGCTGGTGTGGATTGCCAATACCCTAAGCCAACTTGGTATCGGCATGCAGACCGGGCAATTCGTCACAACCGGTGTTACGGGGCTGCCTGCACCTATTAAGCGGGGAGATACTGTCTGTGCGAATTTGGGTAAATTCGGTTCCGCCAGCGCGACTCTTGTTTAGTAGCTCCTCCATTGGCAAAAACCTCCAGACGCTCTATCACCATAACTAATAAATGTGTCGACTCCTTCATTGCCGAATAGCTTACTTCCAGATTTGCCTTCTTTGTAGTACTGGGTGAGCGTATCCTCGCCAGCTCGACCGTACACCCTTTTTCCAGAAAGCAGCATTGATAAATAAATAAGATATCGTGGCAACAACAAACGGCTCTAAGGCGCTCACTGTCTTCAGCCGCTAATAATCTGCAAATTCTATTATACCCAACGCATTCCAGTGGGTTTCTCTACCTAGTCAACCAATGTGACGCAATTAACACCTACGCGCATCTAGGATACCCGACAGACATAGAAACACCGACTGACGCTAGTTACCGTTGAATTCCAATTTTAAAGGCCGTTAACACTCTGCTGAAACAGGTCTTTGCAGTGACATACAAAACATCACTTGAAGCCACGTCCAGAAGACTAAGCCACATGGAACAAACACTAAGATGAATGACGAGATCAACTACAAAAACAACCCACTTAATAGCATTGGTTTGAAAAAGATTTCGACTGAGCTCAAAGATCACTATGGGTTTAACATACTCTTCACCTATTTAAATATCAATTGCTTTAAAACCAACCCAAGCTTTGTATCCAGCGCGAAGTTTTTGAAAAAAACCGATTGGGCACAAGAAAAAGTAGAAGGGTTTTATTTATATTCTTTTAAAAACCTGCCTAAAGCCTCGCACCAGCAGTCACGACAGCCCCCTAGAGATCGGATCGTTCCAGATGATCAAACCGTGGACGAGCCCGCTGAATTAAGCCTAGAAGATGCAGAGCAGGTGCGCGAGAAGCGTGAAATAAGAGCAGCTGAATTTGATTCGAAAAAGGATTGCCACAAATCACCTGCATCGCCAAAACGGTCGACTAGTACGGCCGAAAACCCATGAGGACTTCCAAAAACATAGCCAATCTTAGGCGCGCCCAATAAACGCAATCACTCGCAGACACCATCGACACTGCCTCGTAATCGCATCTCGGCACGTCGCATCGGCATTGAGTCGATTAGTATGAGGAAGTCTTCCAGCGCACTCGGATCACTTGTCCTGGCCTTGACTCCACCGTCCTTTCCGATCAGAACCATTTCGAATTCAGAAGATTCGTCACTGTGCAAGCGTGCCAGCTCTAGAAGTGCTGCGCGTGTCTCGCGCTCTTCATTTGTCGGCGTTACGCTCGCGTCAGGCAAGTCGGAGACGTCGATAAAGCGAACGTCTGTATCCCGATCGACGAGCTGACAGCGAAGTGCCTCAACCGCACGTTGAATGGCCTCCCCGGATTCGGATTCCAGTGTTACAAAAATGATGATCTGTCGCCTGTCTGAATAATCCGCGAGGCTATTCAAAGCGAAACATCCTGACAAGAATATCGTTGCCAGAAAACACCAAAAAGCCAGCCATTGCACAGCCATCGAAAATCGCCCATCAGGTTTCCCTCTACACATCATCTCTAACATGCTTTGCCAAAAGGTAATTTCCCACCAGTGAATGCCGTGTATCCATATAGCCACCACTAAGTGCGGGGCGTGACGTGTCTGACGTCATGGCCACAACCACACCTGCTTGAGGAATCACATGGATGAGTTGCCCTCCGTACCCGCGTGCATAGGCGGCGGCATAATCGCCCATCGGGCGTAGGAACCAGCCGTAACCATAGGCATCGTTGGACCAGGGCGATATCGTTCTCGATTCAAAACTTTGCAGGGCCCAGTCATCAGCCATAACCGTCTCTCCTTTCCAGCGGCCACCCACGCGATACAATTCACCAAAGCGCGCCATTTCAAGTGGTGACATCGACATCTCATTGCCACCCAGGTAGCGCCCCTGAGGATCACGCGTCCAGGGTGCGAAGTCTATATCCATAGACTCACCCAGCCATTCACGGGACATTGTCAACAGGCTCTTACCTGTCACTTCAGAAAGCAAGGCGCCCAGTACGTGCCAGCCAGCCGTGGAGTAAAGCATCCTGCCACCAGGCTCTGCCGTGAAGGGCCGTGTCAGTGCATAACGCACCCAATCATCGCTGGCTGCCCAACGACCATAGTTAGGCCCTGACTGGCACTCGAGACCGATACGCATCGTCAGGAAATCCTGAACGCGCAACCTGGCAACGCGAGGATCAGAGTCGGCCGGTAATAGCTCAGGAGCGAGCTCGCCCAGAGTGACGTTGACACCGGCAAGACTGCCGCGCTCGAGCGCACAGCCAACCAATGCCGCCACAACCGACTTCGACACCGACTTGACGTTGACAGCTCGGTCCACGGGTAGCCCACGGAAAGATTCTGCCAGAACGATGTCGCCCTGTTGCATCACCACGAGAGAGTGCAAGCGATCAAGCCGTCGCGCTGCATCCACGAACGCATCGATGGCGCGCATGGTGATATCAGGTCGACTAACTGGCTTACTGCTGGCAGCAGCAATTACTGGCAGACTGGTTACTGCCAGACATGTGGCGGCGCTCTTGAGCAGGGTTCGTCTTTTCATCCTTGCATCACTGAGTAAATACCTGACGCAAAACCATCGCCAGTTGTGATTGTATTACGTCATGTCGAAAGGGAATGGATGTCTGCGTGCTACTTTCACCAAACCTCATTTCCCTATCTTGCTCAAGGCAGGGGAAATCGTTCAGGTCCTTTTCAAAGAAGCGACCGGCATGAATCTGACCAACGGCAATACCAACAGTAACGCGCATACCTCGGTTACAAGCCCTGCCTTCCATCATACCAAAGTCAACGCAAAGGTCATGGTGTGCCGATACTAGGCTGGGGTGCCGACACTGAGATTTTCAGCCCTTCAGATTCACCATTCCCAACAAAGCGCGGCCCAACAATCGACTACTCGCCGCTTCGAATCGTAGGTTTTTCTGGAGTAGCACTGACTAAAGGGATCGAGAACCACCAGATTGATGGTGTGTCCTTTCGTGTAACTAACATTGCTCGCACCGTGGCAGATTGCTTCAAGTTTCGTAATAAGCTCGCTCTCGACGTTGCTGTGGAAGTACTGCAGCAAGACATCTGCAACCACGATGTCAACGACGGAGTGATTTCCCTTGCAAAGAGCGTGCGTGCAACTGAGACCTGCGCCGATGCAAACTATTCAGGTGCGTGAGTGATGTTACGCGGCGTGATCGATAATACGTGCAGCCAGATTCAGACCGACATCGGTTCTGGTGACGCAGTAACACCAGGGCCAGAAAATGCAGAATACTCTGTAATGCTCAAGGAATTCGAAGCGCGCACGCTCCGAGTGTATCCACGCTACAAAGTGATAGCTGAGAAATTCGAAACATTGACAACGCTTGGAATTGCTTACCGTGGAATGAAAGATTATTTCGACCTTTGCATACTTTCACGATATTCCGACTTTGAAGGCGACGTTCTTCGACAGGCCGTTCAAAACACTTTCGCTGCCCATAAAACTACATTACATTCGGCCTTACCGCTGCGCTTGCACAAGGGCAATAAAGGGGACGGAGGGGAATGGCACTGCCTTAAGGCAACAGGTTTCCCAAAAACGACGAAAGGTTGGCTCGACGACTATGCCTATAGGTGTCTAGATCCAGCTACATAGCCGTCGAGAACCCGTCATGTTTAACTGTAGTGTATGAAGCCATGCACGACTACACGATTGTGTTTGCCGAGTTAGGAATCAGGTTGATTCGAACCAGTTTTTCAACGCATTGACAGACAAGCGTATGTTCGAAAAAACTGATAGCTTGCAACCTGAGCATAGGCAACGCCTATACCCACCAACAGAAACTCTTGTGATGCTTCTGTCGCAAGCACTCAATGCGGATCGCATCTTGCCAGCGCGCCGATATCGCTGGTAGCTAGGTCTGTTATTCTGGATTAATTATGGAAACTGAACCTTTCGACTAGAATATAGCTCTCCATGCTTCCAATGAATGCAGAGTTAAAAATAGCCAGAAATATGAAAATGTAGCGACTACAAGAATGATGACGCACATAGTTAAAAGCACGCTTTTCATCGTGTCATTCATCGGCCACACTTTGCTGAACAATGTATCGGTAATCGTCTTTTTCCTTAGGTATCGCGCATGACGCCTTTCCCTCCCCCTAGCACGCGCCTCAGCACGTGCCATCTCGCGTCGATTTTTTTTATGTTGAAAATAGGCAGGCGTGAGCTCATCAAGCAATAGTGGACTACCTAGATCGATATCAGGCTCTTGCATGACGACTCCGGCGTAACTGCCAACATCCTAGATGAAGACATATCCATTCACGCTCTCAAATAATTAATGCGGAATTCTTGACCGCTGTCTTATTAACTCGAGAATCAGTATGACGTGAACTAATATTATTACGCACCAATTGCTTAAAATCTTTTAACGAAACAGAACCAGGTGCTGCCTCATTGTAATACGATCCTCATGGTTGAAGCTACTCCGAAATTTTACTATCTCATCTCAGGAAAACACGAAGTTACAAAAATAGGTAAGACTATCAATAGAACCTTGCGCAGCAAACAGTAAGCGCATTAAAATCACATGTGATTAGATCAATGGATAGAGTTTGTAGGGGTGAAACGCGAAACAACGCTCAACGTTGGCCTGCTTCAACAATCACAGCCGCTCAGTAAGGATAATACTTCCATTCATCTTGATTTTTTTTGAGAAACTTTCTAACCGGAAAGTC
Source organism: Granulosicoccus sp. (assembly GCA_047634635.1). GTDB lineage: Bacteria > Pseudomonadota > Gammaproteobacteria > Granulosicoccales > Granulosicoccaceae > Granulosicoccus. The sequence goes on from JBLIIE010000144.1 coordinate 11,854, forward strand.
ATAGTTACATTTACGACGTATTTGAAGGTAGTTGTCACGTGAACTATATTTAGGCTACTTCTTTTTTGGGTTCTGGCGTTGCTTCGTTTTCTGGATTTAGCTCTACTAGTCCGGCTACTTCCCAATTTCGAGTGGGACCAGACCACCTGTCTGGATGCGCAGCCTTCTTGGTTTCATACAGCTCTTTTCGTTTGGCTATTATCATCTTGTCTTCGCCTCGATGCCTTTCATTGGGAGTGACAAATTTTATGCGGCTGTGTTTATGCTTGTTGTTATACCAATCGACAAATTCAAGAACCCATTGACGCGCTTCTTCCGACGACTTGGACCCCTCTGACGGCCATCGTGGCAGTACCTTACAGTTCTAAATAATGACGATTACGGGTTGTCGTTGCCGACACCAGGACGACTGCGAGATCCCGACACCCCTAAAACGTTCATTTTCGTCTGCATGGTTAAGCCCTTCATTGGACTGCCATTGTCTGAATGAAGAACCAAACCTTCCTTGACACATTTTTTTGCCCAAACTGTGCACTGCACTAGCTCTGCTGCCAATTCACCACTCTCTTCCGCATGTACTTCCCATCCCACGATTCTGCGGCTGTAGATGTCTTCGATCATGTATCAATAGAAAAACAAACCCTTAACCTGGGACAGCATATAGCTGATGTCCTAACTTCAAACGTCGTAAGGTGAGATTGCAGTGTAACTGATCGGTTTCTTTACGCTGACCTTGGGTTTATCACGCCCTCTATGATGTAGCAAGCCACAGGCTTTTAATATTCGGTAAAAACTGGATTCTAATGCGCAATATTCCCCTCTGTCACCTAGCTCAGGGACAATCTGACTCGGTGGTGAACTAGAAAACTCCT
>JBLIIE010000145.1:0-12367 GCA_047634635.1 Granulosicoccus sp.
GCGCCTAAGTCAAACACATCGCAAAACCGTTCCCACTGTGAGTCGCTGGTTACGCCTACAAATAGCGGTTCATTGTCCTGGGATTTAAATACATCATAAACACCCCAAGCGCCCTTTCGCGCTGTCATTGGTGGAACGTCTTCACCCATTGCAGCACCTCCCGCAATGTGCGATGCCATCATGAATGCAGCGGACTCGAACAGTGAGCTACCGACACGCTGGCCCTGCCCCGTCCGGTCACGCTCTCGAAGTGCAGCTAATACACCAGTCACACCAAATACCGCACCTAGGATATCAACTATAGAAGCACCCGCTCTCAGTGGCTGTCCTGGCGGTCCTGTCATATACGCCAAGCCACTACGAAATTGTACGACTTCATCCAACGCCGGGCGATCTTGCCATGGGCCCTTTAAAAACCCTTTGAGTGACAAGTAGATTAAACTCGAATTAGCAGCCTTGAGAATTGGCCAATCGCAACCTAGCTTTGCCATTGTGCCAGGGCCATAGTTGTCTAGGACAACGTCAGCGTTCTTGATAAGCTCATGCGCAACGGCTTGGCCTTCATCTGTTTTCAAGTTTAATGCGATGCTACGTTTATTACGATTAAACGTTGCAAAAAAACCCGCCGCAAAACCCGGCAAATTGCGCGTTTTATCACCGTTAGGCGCAGGCTCAACTTTGATGACATCAGCGCCGAGGTCTGCCAGTAGCAATCCGGCACACGGCCCCATAATGGTATGGCTGAACTCAAGTACTCTGAGACCTGCTAGTGGTGCGACGGCTGAATCATCTTCGGTATTCATACAATCTACCCTGCGCTAAGCGCTTAGCGCATTTCTATAGGAAGACAAGCTGCCACCGCGCAACGCTGCACTGGGCAAGGAATGACCGACAATAGATTCTGCCATTTTTCCAACCTCAATTAGTGTGTCGATATCAACGCCGGTTTCTATGCCAAGTTCTGTTGCCAGAAGGACCAGCTCTTCAGTGGCAATATTGCCTGGAGGAAGCGCCGTATTCGTACCTCGTGCACCGTCGCTTGCATTGTCGGATCGCTTTGCAGCAAATGGGCAACCGCCTAATCCACCTACTGTGGTATCAAATCGGGTGACTCCCATACTCAAACCTGCGTAAGCATTTGCAATACCCAGACCCCGCGTATCGTGCAGATGCAACTTTATAGCTATCTCTGGCCATCTTTCACGTACCGCACTCACTATGCGTTGAATCAATAGCGGATTACCCCAACCCATGGTGTCAGCTAAGGCAATTTCCGTAATGGCGCTCTCTGCTTCAGCAGCTATAGCCATACCACTTTGCACAGCCCGCACAGTTTGTGCAGCTGTCGCATCACCCGAAAAATTACAACCAAAGGCAGCCATGACCATGATTTTCTCGACCTCAATATCGTGCTCTTGGTGCACTAAAGTTTGACCCATCATCGCCGTCGTATTTTCGTCCAACGTACGATTTAAGTTACTCAGGCAAAATGCCTCTGAGGCAACCATATGAATGCATCCCTTAAGCGTTAATGTGTCTTTATGAACTAAGGCTCTGTGCATACCTCGTTCATTAAACCAAAGCGCTGTGTAATCTACATTCGCAGGCTTAGTCAGCGCCGCCACAACATCATCAGCGTCAGCCCACCCCGGAACCAATCGATCTGACACAAACGAACACACCTGAATACTCTGTAAACCAGTTTCTGCCAACGCGTTAATTAAACGCACTTTGTCAGCCGTTGCTATCGGTCCAGGTTCAATCTGAAATCCTTCTCTCGGCCCTTCTTCAGTAATCTGGATATGAGTCGGAAGTTCGTTGGTATTCATTAATTCTCCGAGAAAATAGATAAGTCATCGTGTAATCGGTGAGATCGAAAATCATGCGACTTCAATTCAGCTTCTAATTTTGACCAAACTGTTTATCGCAACGAAAGGAATCTGGAACGATATCTACATCACTGCGTCTGCCCCAACCTCTCCATTTTCAACCCGTGCAACGCTCAACCCACGATCACTAATCTCAAGCACCATGAATAGGCCAATGATGCCACCATCAATAACCACCACATCCACCTTCTTGGCTAGCGAGTCAGTCGGAGGCAATGTCTCAAGATAAGGGCTGGGCATATTACGCTCCGCGATTTAACGTTTAACGACTTTGAACACGGCAAACTTCTTGTTGGATGCAACCATTCGACAATTGCCAAACAAGCGTTTCAGCTTTCCGGAATACGATAAATGCTGATTTGCCACAATCCACAATGCGCCGCCCTGACGCAAACATCGTTTGGCATCCGTAAATAGACCCAACGCAACTTGATCACCAATGACGTGCTGCTGATGAAACGGCGGATTACACAAAATCAAGTCTACTGATTCAGCTTCAGTGGATTCAAGACCATCAGCCACAACGAACTTGGCAGACGTTGGCTTATCGTTAAACCAGGCTTCGTGATTCAAACGAGCAGATTCCACGGCCGAATAGGATTCATCCATAAAACTAACCTCAGCTCCTGGGAATCGATTTAAATACTGAAGTCCCAGCACGCCATTTCCGCAGGCAAGATCGACCACATGCTCGGCCTCGGAAAGAAAATGGTATTGCTCCACCAAAAATCGTGCGCCATGATCAAGTTGCTCTCTTGAAAAAACATTTGCGTGATTCAAAACAGGATGAGCAAGATCTTCGTCTTCAAATACACTCGGATAAGGTGAGGTTCGAACTTTCAAAGTCATATCCACTACTGGGAACAACAAGCGGGCTTTTTTCTTACCCAGCGACGTTGTGAGTGGGCCAATGTATTTTTCTAAACAGCTAAAGGCCGATTTTTGCAAATGCTTGATCATGCCAGCGGCTACAACCTGAGTTCCCTCATGCAGATAGGGGCGAATTCTAGCCAGCTGATCTTCTAGCAATGCTGTGGTCTTAGGAATTCTAATGAGCAACAGGTCGATAGGCTCATCGGGTGTCTGGACCGAGGTACAGGTCCGTAACGGGTTTTCACAATTATTGGCTCGGACGTTCTCCTCTGCACTATGGTGACTCAGGTAGGAATCCGACCAGCTTATCGGATTAAAGCGATTCAGCGCAGTTGCCAAAGCACCCTGAGCATCATTTAGCATCACCACACTACCCGTGTACGAACCGGCATCGGGCAAATTTTGTGCGATATGCTCAAGCAAGTAGTCGTCCGCTGCATCCCAGGCACGCAGAAGGTCGTTTTCTGCTAATGGCCAACGACGTAGGGTGATAGGTCCTTGATCAGTTTCAAGGGTGTTATCTGTCTCTTGGATGCTCAAATACGTCTCGAAGGGAATAAAACGCTCCACACTATCATTGTAAGCGTGCATTTTTCGCAATTACGGTGAACCAAGTGGCACTTTACAGGTAGTTTGTGACGCAATTTTCACATTAGTGAGACCTGATGTAGTAAATCAAGCCTTTCACATGGTTATACTGGTGAGGTCTTGGAATGAGTCTCGTGAATCCAGGGGCCGCTTAAATCGCAGTTTACCGAAAGTTTGCGAGAAAATTTAATCAGGAACAACCACTTGCAGACCTGTCGACTCACTCGTCAGGAAAAATGCGTGTCCTTGGATGTACCCTTTTAGGAGAACTATCAATGAAAAAACTGCTTTTAAGCACTGCAGTAGCAATCGGACTCGGAGCTACAGCTGTCTCAGCATCCGCTGACGAGATCAAACTTGGCGTATTCCTGGGCCTGACAGGTCCAATCGAATCACTGGTTGCCAACATGGCTCCCGCAGCTGAAGCCGCGATCGCTGAAGTTAGCGCCTCTGGCATGCTTCTCGGTGGCACAACTGTCGTAGCTGTTCGTGCTGACACAACCTGCATCGACGCTGCTGCTGCAACGGCTGCAATCGAACGACTGATCACATCTGACAAAGTGTCTGGTGTTATTGGCGGTGACTGTTCTGGTGTAACTACTGCTGCACTGACAAACGTTGCTCTGCCAAACGGCATGGTCATGATTTCACCTTCTGCAACATCTCCTGCTCTGTCAACTATTGAAGATAATGGTCTATTCTTTCGAACAGCTCCATCCGATGCCCGTCAAGGCGTTGTTATGACATCGATCATCATGGATCGAGGCATTAAAGAGGTTGCACTGACTTACACAAACAACGACTACGGTAAAGGTCTTGCTGACGCATTCCAAACCGCTTTCGAAGCAGCTGGCGGTAAGGTCACAATCTCAGCCTCTCACGAAGATGGCAAAGCTGACTATTCAGCAGAAGTCGGTGCTTTGGCTGCTGCTGGCGGCGAAGTCCTCGTTGTTGCTGGTTACCTCGACCAAGGTGGTAAGGGCATTATCCAGACGTCCTTGGATGTTGGCGCATTCGAAACTTTCGTACTACCCGACGGAATGGTGGGTGATTCACTTCCAGCAGCAATCGGTTCAGATCTTAATGGTTCTTTCGGTCAAGCACCTGGTACTGATAGCGCGGGCGCTGGAAAGTTGGCAGAAATGGCAGAAGGCTATGACGCAACGTCTCCATTCGCGCCTGAAAGCTATGATGCTGCTGCTTTAATCATGCTTGCTATGCAAGCTGCAGGTTCAACTGATCCTGAAATGTACAAAGAGAAAGTCATGGATGTTGCTAATGCTCCCGGCGAGCAGATCTTCCCTGGCGAACTTGCCAAAGGCCTGGAGATTCTCGCAGCCGGTGGTGAAATTGACTACGTTGGTGGTTCTAACGTTGAGCTGATTGGTGGTGGCGAAAGCGCTGGCAACTATCGTGAAATCGAGATCAAGGACACTGGCGTCTCAACTGTCGGTTACCGTTAATCGATAGCTTTAGTTTGTATTGAGTTTATTTTACTCTCTCTGGGGCGGCCAATTCGTTGGCCGCCTTTTTTCGTACTCATGCCTAAGCACGGGTACGAGTCTATCCATGCAATTAATCCAACGCCCATGATCAAGGTAGACAACCTTAGCAAGAAGTTCGGCGGTTTTACTGCTGTCAATAATGCCTCGCTGGAAATTGCGAAAGGCTCAATCACTGGCTTGATTGGGCCCAATGGTGCAGGTAAAACCACACTATTCAATGTCATCGCGGGTGTACATGCCCCCAGCAGTGGCACCGTATATCTGGATGGTGAAGACATAACGGGTCTTCCACCGCATGAGCTTTTTCATAAAGGTATGTTGCGTACCTTTCAGATCGCCCACGAATTTTCTTCGCTTACAGTGCGCGAAAATCTCATGATGGTGCCGAATGAACAACCTGGGGAAACCTTGTGGGACGTTTGGTTCAATGCTGGCAAGGTGCGCGAAATCGAAGAAAACGTGCGCATCAAAGCCAACGAGGTTATCGAATTTCTGGAAATTTCCCACGTAGCTGATGAGCTTGCCGGCAACCTTTCCGGTGGTCAGAAAAAGCTCCTTGAACTGGGCCGCACCATGATGGTGGATGCCAAAGTGGTTTTTCTGGATGAAGTCGGTGCCGGTGTTAATCGCACACTACTCAACACGATTGGCGACGCCATTATTCGTTTAAACAAGGAGCGAGGCTACACGTTTTGTGTCATTGAGCACGACATGGACTTCATCGGCAAACTGTGTGACCCGGTCATTGTCATGGCAGAAGGTGCCGTACTGGCACAAGGCAGTTTGAGCGAGATTAAAGCCAACGAACAGGTCATTGAGGCCTATCTGGGAACAGGTTTGAAAAACAAGGTGGCCTCATGAGTTTCCTGATTGCTCAAGGTATGACGGGGGGCTACGGTAGCGTGGATATCCTGCATGACTGCACCATCGGTGTGGATAAGGGTGAAATCGCCGTTATCGTCGGCCCTAATGGCGCTGGCAAATCCACTGCGATGAAAGCCGTCTTTGGCATGTTGAACATACACACCGGTAGTGTGATTCTTGACGGTGAAGACATCACATCGTTAAGCCCACAGGATCGCGTTGCTAAAGGCATGGCCTTTGTGCCACAAAACAACAACGTATTCCCTTCCATGTCGGTTGAACAGAATCTTGAAATGGGCGCTTTTCTTCGTCGTGACGATGTCAGCACCACCATGGAAGAGGTATATTCCCTGTTCCCCATTCTTAAAGACAAGCGTAAGCAGAACGCCGGTGAACTCTCCGGTGGCCAGCGTCAGCAAGTAGCCGTAGGTCGCGCGTTAATGACGCAACCCAAGCTATTGATGCTCGACGAGCCCACCGCAGGCGTATCCCCAATTGTGATGGACGAGCTGTTTGACTTGATCATTGATATTGCACGAACCGGCTTGTCCATTCTCATGGTTGAACAGAATGCCAGACAAGCACTCAACATTGCTGATAAAGGCTATGTACTGGTTCAGGGGCGAAATAGATTCACCGACACAGGACAAGCATTAATGAACGATCCTGAAGTTCGCAAGAGTTTCCTGGGAGGCTGATCATGGAAATACTTAACGCTTTAGCCATGCTGTCCAACTATGTCTTTGTTCCGGCGATTGCCTATGGCAGTCAGCTTGCCTTGGGCGCACTCGGTGTCACGCTTGTATTTGGTATCTTGCGCTTCTCCAACTTTGCTCATGGTGACACCATGGCATTCGGCACAATGGTCACTATTCTGTTCACCTGGTGGTTCCAGTCCATGGGTATCAATCTAGGACCGCTACCTACCGCATTGCTCGCTCTGCCCTTCGGCATCTTCTTTTGCGCGCTGTTTGTTTTGCTGAGTGATCGTCTTGTTTATCGATTCTATCGGAGCAAACGAGCAGATCCCGTAATCTATCTAATTGCCTCAGTGGGCATCATGTTTGTCACTAACGGTGTTGTGCGTTTCATAATCGGCCCTGATGATCAAAACTTTTCCGATGGCGAACGCTTCATTATCAAGGCCCGTGAATTCAAGCAATTGACCGGGCTTTCAGAGGGAATATCGATCAAGGTCAGTCAAGGCATTACCGTGGTTACGATGATTCTCGTAGTAGCTGCCCTTTTCTGGTTCCTTAACCGGACTCGCTCCGGCAAATCCATGCGCGCCTACTCAGACAACGAGGATCTGGCCCTGCTCTCAGGCATCAACCCGGATCGCGTCGTAGCCATTACCTGGATCCTCGCAGCAGCCCTTGCCACTATTGCGGGAACTCTATACGGATTAGACAAATCCTTTAAGCCGTTCACCTACTTCCAGTTGCTGCTACCCATATTTGCATCCGCCATTGTGGGAGGTCTTGGAAACCCATTGGGTGCTATTGCTGGGGGCTTTGTAATTGCATTTTCAGAGATCATGGTGACCTATGCCTATAAGCGTGTCGTCGCGTATTTGATACCCGGAGACTGGACGCCTGACGGTTTAGTCCAATTACTGTCAACCGACTACAAGTTTGCTGTAAGTTTTATCATCTTGCTGCTGGTACTGCTCGTCAGACCTCACGGGATTTTTAGGGGGACAGGCGTATGAGTGCGTATCGCAATGTCGGCTATTTCATGATTATGGCGGCATTGATAGTCATCGTCGGTCAGTTCCAAAGCTGGAACCTGGCGTTGTCCATACTTAATCTGTGCCTGATCTCCGCCGTGATGGCGCTGGGTGTAAACATGCAATGGGGTTACGCTGGACTATTTAACGTAGGCGTTATGGGTTTTGCAGCAATGGGCGGCCTGGCCGCCATGCTCGTGTCTGTTCCGCCTGTCAGGGACGCCTGGTCCGCGGGTGGCATCGGTGTCATTTTTGGCATTTTAGCGATTATACTTACCGTGGTTGCAGCGGTTTTCACTTTTCGAAAAATGCACGCAAAACGTTTTCGTACAGCGGTCGTTTTACTGGTTTGCGTCGTTGGCTACATTATTATTCGCAGCCTGTTTGACCCCGCAACCTACGCCATCGAAAAAGTAAATCCCGCCTCTACCGGTTATCTCGGTGGATTAGGCTTACCCATTATTCTGGCGTGGCCTGTCGGTGGGATTTTCGCAGGCGCTGCAGCCTGGGTCGTTGGTAAAATCACGCTAGGTCTTCGCACAGACTATTTAGCCATAGCGACATTGGGTATTTCTGAAATCATTGTTGCCATGCTAAAGAATGAAGACTGGATGACACGTGGCGTTAAAAATGTAGTAGGCCTGCCTCGCCCCGTACCCTATGAAATTGAATTACAAGGTACTCAGTGGTTCATAGATCTGGCAGCCAGACTCAGCACCGATCCTGTGACTTTTTCCAGCATCTTTGTAAAGCTCTGTTATGCCTCTTTATTTACTGTCGTGTTGCTCATTGTTCTCTACCTCTCAGAAAAAGCACTCCGATCTCCCTGGGGCCGCATGATGCGAGCCATCCGGGACAACGAAGTCTCAGCCAGTGCCATGGGAAAGAACATCAAGTCACGTCACTTACAGGTATTCGTCATGGGTTCGGTTGTCGTGGGTATTGCGGGTGCCATGCTGACAACACTCGATGGTCAACTGACCCCCTCAAGCTATCAACCGTTACGCTTTACCTTCCTAATCTGGGTCATGGTTATCGTGGGCGGATCAGGCAACAACTGGGGTGCCGTACTCGGTGGGTTTGTTATCTGGTTCTTCTGGATCGAAGCAGAACCACTGGGTGTCTGGCTCATGGATGTGCTGACCTCCCCAATGGCAGCAGACAGTGCCTTAAAGGCGCACCTAATCAACTCGGCTCAGCATATGCGCCTGATGACTATGGGTCTCATTCTGCTTATAACGCTCAGATTTAGCCCCCGAGGCTTACTGCCTGAAAAATCCGGAAGAACCTGAAGCCTGCATGAACAACGCTGCCTACCTCACTCATTTATTGAGTCAGTACGATGTCGATTGCGTTTTCGGCATTCCAGGGGTACACACGCTAGAGCTGTATCGTGCACTGAATGGATCTGACATCCGGCACATCACCCCGCGCCACGAACAAGGCGCGGGTTTCATGGCTGATGGCTATGCTCGGGTAACGGGCAAGCCCGGTGTTTGTTTCATTATTAGTGGCCCCGGAATGACAAATATCCTGACTGCGATGGGACAGGCGTGGTCTGAGTCCATACCCATGCTTGTGATCTCCACAGTGAATTCACATGGCCGTATGGGTTCAGGTGACGGCTGGCTGCACGAACTACCGGATCAGCAGGCACTTGTTAATGGCGTCAGCGCATTCAGCCATACAGTGCACGACGCCTGCGAAATACCGCAGGTATTGGCTAGAGCATTCGCGATTTTTGACAGCTGCCGGCCAAGGCCTGTGCATATCGAAATACCCATAAATATTCTTAACGAGTTATCGCCCTTTAGCCAATTACCTGAAACAGTAATGCGTCTTGCACCTGCTTGTGGTGACATCAATTCAGTAAGCAATGCTGCAAAATTACTCAATTCAGCTACCACTCCGGTGATATTGGTAGGTGGTGGTGTCAAAGCATCGGTAAAGCTAGTCCAGCAACTTGCAGACACCCTCGATTCGCCGGTTGTAATGACAGTGAACGCACGAGGTGTACTGCCGTCAGATCACCCTTTAGCGGTTCCTGCGTCAGCAAGCCTCCCTGAGGTTAGAGCCTTGATTGAAGGGGCCGATGTCGTTCTGGCTCTCGGTACTGAATTAGGCCCAACCGATTATGATTTCAACGAAGACGGACAGTTTTTAATTCCGGGCAAATTTATCCAAATAGATATTGATGCTGAACAGATCATGAGAACGCGCATTCCCGATATCGGCATAGTCGGAGATGCAGGAAAGACGACAGCGTTATTGTTGCCCCTCATTGAACCTCAGGTTTCATCCGAATCAGGTGCTGAGCGTGCAGATGTATGCATAAACGCAGTAACAGCCGTGACATCGGTACGTGATAAGAAATATGTGGAATTATTGAATATCATTAACCAGAGCCTCAATGATCCGATCATTGTCGGTGACTCCACGCAGATAATTTATGCAAGCAACAGCCACTATGGTTGCGCACAAGAAAACCTTTATTTTAATTCGGCAATGGGCTTCGGCACACTGGGATATGCATTACCTGCCGCTATTGGTGCTGCAATCGGGAGGCCTGAAAAAACAGTTGTAGCCATTTCAGGCGATGGTGGTTTGCAGTTTTGCCTTGCTGAACTTGCCACCGCCGTTGATGCCGGTATTGGTATTGTCCTAATTGTTCATGAAAACGGCGGTTATCATGAAATCAAAAAATCCATGTCTGCTGTCGATATCGATCCTATCGGTGTTGATCTGCTCGTACCGGATATAACAGCAGTAGTGGCAGCGTTTGGTTGGAATACACTACGCGCGAACGCCTTCGAGGAGCTTCCCTCTGCGTTTGACAAGTGTAAGAATGCTGAAGGGCCAACACTTGTTTTAATGAAAGATGACGCTTTTGAGTAAAATTTTGAGTCGTGCACTATCGGTTTTTTGATGCATATGGGCCTAGCTTGCTATCACATTTGACCATTAATCAGGCATTCACAAATCTGCTGAAATTTCTTTGATTACCCCATCGCTACCGGTATTAGCGACTGTGCGTCAGCGATCCGTCATTTGTGAATAATTGACCCAAAACCCTATGCAGCTAGAGCAGTTAGCATAATTCGGGTTACCCTTGTGGACTAACATCGTCTATCTGGGGGGTTAGCTGTGATGCTCACGTTAATTATCATCGTTCTGTTGCTATTCGGACTATGGTTGTTTTTTCGGTATTCTCAGGACAAAAGCGGCACTACTACCGCCCTTAGTCTATCTGATATCTACTCGCTTCAATGGGTACCCAAACTGTTTACCCAGCCGCATCTCCTGTCACCGGAGCCAAAGCCAAAGTCCTCAGCAGCTGCTGATGCCCTAGATCGTGCCATCCAGGGTGAGTCCAACGTACCGTCTACTCGCGCTTCAGAGCCAACAACGAAGTCTGATGAATCGAGCCCTAAAGGACAGCGGTTGTTCACAGTATCCTCTAAGAAAGATGATTTGAAAAAAATCAAGGGCATCGGACCCGTAATGGAAAAAACACTAAACGAACTGGGTGTAACGTCTTTCAAACAACTGGCGGAATTTAATCAAGACGACATCAAACGCGTATCTGACGCGATGAAGGTTTTTCCAGGCCGTATTGAACGTGACGAATGGGTATCGCAGGCAAAAGAGAAGTATCAGGAGAAATACGGCCTAACATTATAAAGAGGGCGCAATCATTCGAATTACAGTCGATAAACCTGACACCATGACGCGCCTCAATGTGCTCAGCTTTTACGGTCTTATGTGACTGGATTCGCGCCATCAGGCGCATCACTACCAAATGGCAATGGGAAAATCGCATTAGCAGATTGCCGATTGACACACCGATTAGTCTCTATAATGCAGCTTATCGCACCTTGTATTAACTACGCGATAAGCCTCTTCTGTCAATGCTGTCCTAACTGACAACGACAATCTGTGCCTTTGGGCACTGCCAATTGGCAATAATCACACAGCCCTGCGCCTGTGGGCGTTAAATGAGTCGTTAGCTCCACTCTATCGTCAAAAATAAAACAATCGCCTTCCCAATGTGCCGAACCGCATTCCGCAAAATAATTAACTAATCCACCTTCAATCTGATAAACCTCGCTGAAGCCTTTCTCCAACAACCATGGTGCAGCTTTTTCACAGCGGATGCCACCGGTACAGTAAGTCACTAGTGGTTTTTTCAGATCTAACTGTCCCGCTTCCAATGCAGCTTCGATAGCCGATTTGAAATTGCGAAAGTGTTTGATGTTGACGTTAGTGGATTGCGGAAACGTGCCTGAGACGATTTCATAGTCATTTCGCGCATCCAGAAGTGTCATATCCTTATTTTCATCCAACCATCGTTTTAGGGTCTCTGGTGGAATGGCTGTGGCCACTGGGCGGGCGGCTTTTAAACTTTCAGATTCTTTACCATCAAACGCAATGATTTCTGTGCGCACACGAATGCGTAATCGTCGATAAGGTACATCCACAGATAATGTCTCTTTTAACCACAAACTCGCCAAACGCCCATCTTGATCAAAATACCGTCGAGTTTTTTTTACAGCCTCAGCTGTTCCTGCTAATGAGACATTAATGCCTTCACTGGCCAACATGATGGACCCCTGCATTCCAAATTCTGACAAGGACGATTTCAATCTGGCCTGAAGCTCTGGCAGATCGTTCAAATGTACGAAGCGATAACCAGAAATATTAACAATGGGCGTGTCATGCATGGTTTTTGGAGAGCACTCAATCAGTATTCGTAATAAACAGTATTTTAAGTCATTCAACCAGCGGGCAGACCACAGTTTTCATTTACCATAGCTCCAGCTACTTATTTTGAAGACTACGACAGAGGAAAACAATGAGTTTCAAAGCACTGCTTGTTGAAAAAGACGACGAAGGCAAGACGTCAGCATCTATACAAACGC
>JBLIIE010000146.1:0-12349 GCA_047634635.1 Granulosicoccus sp.
CTCTTTATTTTCGAAGGCGAGTTTTTCGTTGGCTATGGCCAACTCGTCTGCCCGCGCTGTCTTCTCTTTATTCTCGAAGGCAAGTTTTTCGTTGGCCATGACCAGTTCAGGCGCAAGCTTCTCTTTCTCTAATCCTTTAAAATCATTAGTCATGCATAACCCCCTTCAATTAGCCTCACTGTAGACTCAATTCGTGAATATACCAAGGAGAGTGCTCTCCAATATGAAATGAGTCTGGAATCGAATGTGAGTGTCTAATCTCCTTGTCTTAGGGATCGCAGTGCTACTCAATTACTGGGGGACGTCGAAGGGAGCCTTAAATGTAAACAAAGCAAGATTACGCCTCTTTTCGCATTGTTAGCTTAATTGGATTAGGAGCATTTTGATGTGATTTTTGGGTGAATCCCCGATGTCTGCTTCTGGCCGTGGCTGTGTGAAAAGTCAATTTGATCGTATAATTTCAATTTCTGGTATTGGAGTATGGGATGAGCAGATTTATCCAAGGCTTGGCACGTACTCAGTCAACTTTGTTCCCAGAATGTCTCGATGATTTTGTTATCGAAGACAGCGCAGTTCGACTAATCGAGCTCTTCATTGATGAACTCAACATTACGCTTCTTGGATTTAAATCAGAGCCCAATCAGTTGGGTCGACCCGCATATCATCCTGCAGTCCTACTGAAGATTTATGTTTACGGTTATTTCAATCAGATACATTCAAGTTGTCGTCTTGAGTGGGAAGCGCAGCGCAATATTGAACTCATGTGGCTGACAAACCGATTGGCACCAGACTTTAAAACGATCGCCGACTTTCGTAAGAACAATGGCAAAGCAGTTCGCAGAGTCTGTACTGAATTTGTCATGCTATGCAAAAAGTTTGACCTGTTCAACGATGCATTTGTCGCCATCGATGGCAGCAAGTTTAAAGCCGTCAATAATCGGGACAAGAACTTTACCCGAGCCAAGATGAAGAGACGGTTGTCTGAGGTGGAGGCAAGTATTGATCGATATATTGATAAGATGACCAATTTAGATGCAAACGAATCGGTAGCGGACAATGGTAAAAAGGTGCACATCGAAACTAAAATCGTCGCCTTGAAAGAGGAGTTGGCTCGTCTAAATGAGCTTGAGAAACTGCGGCTTGCGTCACCGGATAAACAAGTATCGCTCACAGATCCAGACGCGAGATCAATGAAGAGCAGAGGCACCGGCATCGTCGGATACAATCTGCAAACTGCTGTTGATGCAGAGAATCACCTGATAGTCAGTCACGAGGTGACAAATGTTGGTCATGATAGACGTCAACTTGCCAATATCTCGAAGCAAGCAAAAGCCGTGTTTGGTGTGGAAACGCTACGAGTGGCTGCAGACCGGGGCTACTACAATAGCGAAGAGTTAAAGGCTTGCGAAGATGACAGTATCATCACTTATGTCCCAAAGAATTATACATCCGGAAATCGTGCACAGGGTTTGTTCGACAAAGCTAGATTCATTTACGTACCTGAAGATGATGAATATGAATGCTCTGCAGGCGAACGCTTGAACTACCGAACTTCGATGGTCGACAAGGGGAAAAATATACGCCGTTATTGGACTTCAGTATGCGGTCAATATGCGCTTAAAAAGAAATGCACAAAAGGTAAAGAACGCCGAGTGAGTCGATGGGAACATGAAGACGTTCTGGATAGAGCGCAAGATAGACTAAATGCCAACTGGGATATGATGACGGTCCTCAGCGCGACTGTAGAACATCCATTTGGAACGCTAAAGTCATGGATGGGGCGTACGCACTTCCTGACGAAAACGCTAGCTCGCGTGAGAACCGAGATAAGCCTTCATGTTCTGGCTTACAACATGAAGCGGATGATAAGGATTGTTGGGATTAAACCGATGATAGAGGCTATACAGGGCTAAGCGAGTTATTGCCTATTAAAATGCCCGCTTTGGACAGCAAATTAGGCGCTTTAATAGTGTGGGAAACTTGACCCTATCAAAGGCCGGTGACAAATAGGACTGGGTGAGAACGATCAGGTGGGCCTGACATTGACCTTGGGACGCCATTTGTAAGGCGAAGTAGACTTTTCACACAGCCACGGCCGATAACGGACAGAATCAATACTCATGTATGATCGCCCCAAACAATATATTGGTGGTAACTGTGGGGACTTTAGGCTTGAGAGGTATCTGGGGGATCGAACAACTGGACAAGACTGGTCTAGCGACGTGGAAGTTGGGACTGATCTTGATGGGTGCTGCTGCTGTGTTGGGTTATGTCTTAGCGCAGTTGCTCATTTGGATGGGGCCGAGCCCTGTATTCGGGCCAATGCCACCGGGAGTATTAACAGCGACAACTTTTGGGTCGATCTTTAGCTCGGCTGGAATGGTTGTCATCTTGCTGGCTTTGGCGAGAGCCGTAGAAATGGACCTTAGAGCACTCGCTTTAGTTGATAACGTTATTGATGCAAGCATTGAGGGACTTGAGGCTAAGCCGGCACTCCGTTTCACCTGTATTGCGTTTGGGCTATTGTACGGGTGTCTAGCGTACCCAATACTTTATTCTCATGGTCCTCGATTCAACCTTACTGTTTTAGAATCGTTTATGGCCCTAACTGCGGGCGGGTCCGACCTGATCTTTGCATTCATCCTGCTGCCGATCACCGGACTGCTAACGGGTATTCTTGGGGCGGTTATAATCAGTCAGATCGCCAGCCTCGTTCACGTTGCTCGTCACATCAAGATTGATTTCCTGCAGCTGAGCGACTATGCGGCCATCGCTAATCCGGGTGTTCGGCTCTTTCTGTGCATGGTCCCGCTGCTCAGCGCCTTCCCTTTGGTGGTAATGTCGAATGGGGAAGATCTAGCAAGCGGCAATCAGATGCGGTTTTCACTGGTCATGGTGTTTGTTGCAACTGTAGGGCTCCTACCCTACGCGTACCCCGTCTGGACTCTACGGAACCGTATTAAGGACAAAAAGCTAGTAGAGATGGATCGGATTACGCTGGCGCTTCGGGGTGACGATAACGCAATGAGCAAACTAAGCATCCAGGGTAGAGGCGCACCAACCACAACGGTCGACTTGCTCATGCATCAGATGTTTATCGAATCCCGCTGGGAGTGGCCTATTGCCGCTCACGTGCAGAAACTGGTCCTGTTTGGTCTTCTACCGCCACTCGCTTGGGTGCTGGCCGCGGTGATTGAAAATGCCATGTATTGAGTGAAGGAGAATGTCCGAAAAGGGTCGGTAACCGACCGTAACTGCGAGACTACATCTCCATTCTTAAAGGAGATGCACTATGTATCCCATCGTAGAGTACCGATCCCGTGAGCCTTGGAACAAAGGAAAGTTGGTCGGACAGAAATTACCGCTGAAGCTCAAAGACATTTGGGCAATCAGGATCAGACTTCAACTAAAAAACAAGCTCCGAGACCTTGCGCTTTTTAATCTGGCTATCGACAGCAAACTGAGGGCCTGCGATCTCACAAAGTTGAGAGTGTCTGACGTGGCACAATCTGGTCGCGTCGGAAACCGCGCGATGATCATGCAGCAGAAAACAAAAACGCCGGTTCAGTTTGAGATAATGGAACAAACGCGGGATTCGATAGCGAAGTGGATTGAGCACTCGGGGACAAGATCAACCGATTTTCTTTTTCCCAGTCGTGTAAAACAAGCTTGCCACCTTTCAACGAGACAATACGCACGTATCGTAAAGAAATGGATTGAATCCATTGGACTCGATCCTGCAGCCTATGGAACGCATACTCTACGTCGTACAAAGGCATCATTGATCTATCGGCGGACCAAAAACCTGCGTGCTGTGCAGCTTCTCCTGGGACACACCAAGCTGGAAAGTACCGTGAGATACCTCGGAATCGAAGTTGATGATGCTTTAGAGATGGCTGAACAGACTGAAACCTGAGAAATTGCGACTATCTTCGGATAGTCGCTAACCGGCCAACAGCCGACATTAGGTTCTTTTAAACGACGGAAGGAAGCGGCAGCGATTTGTTAGGCTTTTTCCCTAACGTTGAGGATTGTATCGACCCAATCGATAAATTCAGAATCAAAAAGGGCTCTCAGAGTTGGATGCCGAATTATGTCTGTCATCGGAGTACTGGCATAGTATACGGTAATTATGTTTCGCAGTTCTTTTTCATCTGCTGTTGATTTCATCGATCGATATTGTGACCAATGCGTCCATATGAAGTCTATTTGGCTGAAGAGTACAGCACTAGCTTCGTCTGTACTTAAGCCCCAAGTTGAAGCCAAAGTCTGCAGCATGCTTTTCCAGTCTTCACCTGCGCTCTGATCGTGGGCTCGTCTTAGCTCAGGATTGAGCGCAAATCTGCCATGGATTTCTCTTAGTGCAGTAACACGTCTATCTCGGTTCTGATCAATCGTGGACAGCTTGGCGAATTTAATCTGGATTGCCAGGTAAATCAAGGTCACTATTATGGCTACCGACCCGACAACTTCGGCAATTGCACCCCAGTCTTGAATTGTCATTGCAGGAACTCCTTACATTGAATTATTCAGCAGTAAATGCCAATTTCTGCCTTAATTTTCATACTGACTTATGACTATACACGATGCTAAGTTGATTCCGAATCTGGCAGAAAAGGATTAATAGCCGATGGATTTTAGCAGGACTCAAAAAGGATTTTAGGCGACAGCTTCCGGCCAACAACCGACATCAGCTTATTTGCAATACTTCTCTAGATATGTGGAAATATCTCTATATTTTTACAGGATAGGTGGTAAATGTTCTATCTACTATTTTGTTAGGAGTCCAGATGAGTTGGGATGCTGTTAGCGCCATAGCAGAGGCAATAGGAGCTGGAGTTGTGTTGCTTACGCTTTTCTATCTATCTTTTCAGTTGCGACAGAATACACGAGCAGTTCAGCGATCTGCTGAACGAAGTATTACGGAAGACGCTAGTACCTGGATGTACAAGATCGCTGACAACCCAGAGTTGGCTAACATTTATAGAAGAGGTGTTCGCGGCGAACAATTGGAACCCGATGACAAGCTGCGTTTTCGTATGATGATGGGTGCGCTTTTCCTGCATTGGAACCATGCCTACAAAGTTGGAGCTTTCGATATAGTAAAGAATTCCAATATCGCGGGAGTCTTATCGCAACCGGGTGGTCTGGAATACTGGCAGAATTCGCAGGCGGGGCGAGACCTGTCTTTCGATCCTGGGTTCGCGCAGTATTTGAATGAGGTTCATCAGCAGTTACGGAATGACGCCGAATATGATGTTTAAGCCGCCCCTACGTACATGCGCCGCTTAACATGGTGTGGGTTCTAGCAAAACTGCAACACTCAGAGGCTGCTTCGGGTCGGTAGCTGATTGCTTGGCTAAATATTAAACAGCCATCATCTATTTCCGTTATCGGCCAACAGCCGCCACCCACACACTTGATTCGATATCACTTTACAAGAGAGAGCACGAGGGACACTGATACCCTTCAAGCCTATAGTCGCCATAACTCACCTCTCATTGTTGGAGGGGATGTGATAACACAACACCCGAATCTAGCCTATTCAGCGCAACAAGGTATGATCCTCCCACTAAATCAATAGCAGAGGTAAGGTAGGTCATGTCATTCATAGAAATAACGGCTGTACTGGGTAACTTAGGTGAGTTTGTTGGGGCCATAGCAGTGGTGGTGACACTGTTTTATGTTGGTCTTCAGGTCAAACACAGTAAGGAGGCTACAGAGGCCAATACCCGATCGTTGGAAGAGGGCAGCAAGATTGCTCTGGTAAATGCTTATCATGCAAGAGCAGCTGAAACGTCGGCAAGTTTTAGAACGCAGGCCGACTCTCAGGTGGCTGCGATAGAAATAAAGTATAGGAGTTCAGGCGTGGCATCGCTCACCGAAGAAGAGAAGCGTCGCTTATGGTCGTTTCATATGAATAACGTCTGGAGAGTCGATTCATCCTACTTCGCTTATCAAAAGGGGCTGCTGCCTGAGGTTCAATCTACGATAGAGTTCGGCATCAGAAACTACGGGCCGGTATGGCGTGACCTCGGGGTACACATCTCCAGAGAGTCCTTCAGAGCAGAAGTAGACCGCATATTGGCTATGGTAGACAAGGAAGCTGCTGCCGCCGCTGAGGCAGCATAGGGTGGTTTATTTACCTTATACTCTGATGAAGATGCCAAAGCGCTGAACTCCCATCAATAACTGACTTGATGACTTACCGAATGTTTCTGGATTCTCTCTGGGAATAGCCGATAGCTTCCCACGTCCAAAAACTTATCCATCTTTGGATGGCTGCCACCCTTGACCTGGGTGCTCGCTGCTGTGATCGAGACATTATCTATTGAGGCAGATGACAGGAATGGGTCGAAAGTTGCCTCGAAGTCTATCCTTTGACCTAGCTTCTACCTTACAGGTACACAGTTTTCGTCGACCAATCCCAATTGCCGAGCAATAGTGGCGCTATCATAATAGTCGCGCCCCTCAATCACCATTCCATCTTTAACTCGCATCACCGAGCAATAGCGTATTTCGGCCCGCTTTCCTGTCGGCGGAAAATCTCCCAGACTCGAATGCAGCACCCCAGAATGAATCCCTGTATTACGGAACTCGACCGTAGCCCATTCGCCGCATTGGCTAATAATAATGTTCTCAACTTTACAAAGTCCGTCCGGGAATGCTTCACGCCATCGATAGTAATCTGATTTGTACGCTTCCTTTCCTGTTAGCTTCTCACCCCGAGCAATATCCTCAAAATCACAATCCTCAGAGATTACTGCAGCGCCCCAATCCGGGTCACGCATATCCCATGATTCATGGAATTGTCGAACAACTTCCTCAGTAGGGTGCATTGTATGAATACCTTATTTGGTCGCTGCAGAAATCTTAGCAGATCAAGTTAACGGCATCTCTGAAAAGGTCGCTAAGGGTCGTTAGTTGACAGTTTGGTTAAATATTAAACAGCCATCACCTAATTCCGCTATCGGCCAACTCCAGACAAATCCAATTTGATGTAATATCACCTCAAAGAGAGGGAGTGTGAATATGTCTTGGTTAGAGTTATCCCAAATATTAGGAAATGCTGGCGAATTTTTTGGCGCAATACTGTTGTTTGTGTCGTTGATCTTTGTCGGAATGCAACTTCGCCAAAACACGAAGGCCGTGCAGAGATCGAGTGCCCGCGAAGCGGGAAACGCGCTGGCTGCGTCTGTGCAAATCATCGCAGATAGTGCCGAGTTATCTGACATCATTCTTCGTGCGTTCGATTCACTCGAATCGATTTCGAGTGTAGAGAGATACCGTTTCGAATGTTGGTTGTATGGTTGGATGCATGCCCATGAACAGGAACACATAGCGAGTCGCGAAAGCGCCTACCTCGATGAGCTCTTGGCGCCAAAACGACGCGCGATAGCAAGTCACCTCTTGACTTCTGGGGGCTTTCAATGGTGGAAGGAACGTAAAACTTGGTTTACGGACTACTTCCAAAAAGTGGTCGACGACCTTTTGACTAACCCACCGCCAGGCTTCGAGACATCCGCGCCATCCGGGCACCCACCTGAGCATGCTAACCCGTCTTGAGTTATGTGACAGATAGGTCTTCGGAAGTGGCAACCTGTCATATTTCATCGATACCGATTTGACCTCTTCGGGTCGGAAGCCGTCAGTTGGGTTAGATATTAAACAGCCATCATTTATTTCGGCTATCGGCCAACAGCGGTCAAAATTCATTTTGTTCTATAATCTCTGTTCATCAGGAGGAGGTAGATTATGAATTGGGAAGCTGCAGGTGCAGTCGGAGAAATACTTAGTGCAATTGTTGTAGTGGCAACAATGTTTTATTTGGCTACTCAAATCAGACAAAGTCAGCGATCAAATCAAATGGTAGCCGCGTCTCGGGTATCAGAGTCCGCAGATGCATGGTTAGGTCAACTGGTAAGGGACGAGATGCTAAACGACATCTACCAAAAGGGTATACGGGACTATGAAAGCCTTGAATTGTCTGATCGAAACCGTTTTGAATTACTAATAATGCAATTTTTACGAGCCATAGAAGGTGCGTGGATCAATCAAGAGCTTGGTTTTTTGGATCAGCGTGTCTGGTATGGATACAAAATAACTACACAACGAGTCGTCGGCACGCCAGGAGGCACTATAGCCTTCAACAAACAGCGAATGGGTTTTAGTCCAGAGTTCAGCGCCGCTATCGATGACATGATTTCCACTACCGATGGGCTGCAACCGTTATCCCTTCCGCTCGCGAGTAAACTGATGGGTGAGGTTGAATACAAATGATATGAGTCAATACCGCCGTTCTCAGGAGATTGATTCTTTAGGTCCTTCATTTTCAAGATATGGACAATGGATCAATGTCCGTAATGGGTCGTTAGCTGCCAGTTTGGTTAAATATTAAACAGCCATCATTTGTTTCTGCTATCGGCTGCGGACATTTTAAGGATTTCCCAGCTTCATTAGGTTTACCATAACGGGCAAGTAGAAGTTGTAGGCAAGAGCTATTGTTTTTTAACCGTTGTAACATCCTAGAAAAAGCAGAAGAGGTGGATAGTGACAATAATGGAACTTGGTGCGATTGGAGAATTCATCAGCTCGATCGCGATCGTGACCACGTTGGTTTTTCTCTTACTTGAAACACGACAATCGAAAGCTGCCACGCAACAGAGCAATCGGCAGGCGAGGCAGCGCATCAGAACCGACTTGTCGCTTGCGCTTGTGGTCAATCCCCAGATTGCTGAACTGTTTGCGAAGACACTTCCGGACGACTATCCGGGGCTTACACAGGCGAATGAGTTCAACTTGTCGATAGCGGAAAGTATTCAGGCCTTCAACTACACCATTGCTTATTTTCGCTATCTGGAAGACCAGTTCTTTTCTGATTTACCAGGGACAGATCGATTCTCGCTAGAAAGCCAAGTAAAGCAAATTACCAACCCCTATTTTGAGAAATACTGGGAGGAGAAGAAGAGCGATTACGATCCTCTCTTCCAAAAGTATGTGGATGAAATGATTCAGTAACGAGTAAAGTTTTTTGCTGCTGCACGCCTAACTAGGCGATGAAGTTATACCAAATTCGCGGAATCGAGTGACAGCAATGGGTCGTTAGCTGCCAGTTTGGTTAAATATTAAACAGCCATCACTTATTTCCGCTATCGGCCGAGGCTGTGTGAAAAGTCGGAAGTCAGAAAGCCGGTCTTTTTGAGAGTGCTTAGAGCTCGATTCTGAAACCGTCATTTGAAATTTGTTTCCACAGAACACTAACGAGAGCACTGTGCGTACCATCAGAAATTTGGCGCAGGACTTTTCATACAGCCTCGGCCAAAAGAAGACATTAGAGGGCTTGCAATAGTTCATTGTTTTAGCTCGATTAAAGACTCTAGACGTATGTTTGCGAATGTACTCTTCTATCACAGCAATTAATCAATGGACGCTTTCCTGTTGTCTGTTGTCAGGCCGTGAGGTTGGACAATCCCCATGCTTCCAGCCGACTCCAGACACTATTGTTTCGGTTGTATGAACGCCTGAAACAATAGAGAACCGGGCGATGACCACTATAGAACTTGATGCATTAAGTGAATTTGTTGGCGCGCTTGTTGTTATTGTTTTCCATTATTTACTGATCATGACATTTCGTCAGCGCTCATTAAAATCGGCTTGGATTTGAAAATAGGGTAGGATGGGCTCGATCCCTATTTGTTAAGGAATTGCAATGGAAACTGATATCACGCTTTGGTCAACCAGTCGGCAAGCAGCTGCGATTCGCGCAGGAGAAATTACCAGTCGCCAATTGCTCGAAGCGATGATTATACGAATAGAACAAGTCAACCCCACCATTAATGCTGTGATTACACTTGATATTGACGCTGCCCGTGATAGCGCAGATAAGGCAGATGTTGATTTAGCTAACGGAAATAATTATGGCCCACTCCACGGCATCCCTGTCACCATTAAAGATGCTTTAGAAGTAATTAATATGCGCTCAACGGGCGGAGCAAAGGAGTTACAGGACAATTTTCCTGATAAAGATGCTGATGTCGTTTGTGCAGTTAAACAAGCTGGCGCCTTTGTGTTTGGCAAGACTAATTTACCCCGTTGGTCTGGTGACGTTCAGGCTTACAACGATATGTTCGGAACTACTAATAACCCATGGAATAGAGATTGCGTGCCGGGCGGATCATCGGGTGGTGCAGCAGCAGCTGTGGCAACTGGCATGACGTCATTTGAAATTGGCACCGATATTGCCGGGTCGATCAGATTTCCATCTTCCTTCTGCGGAGTGTATGGCCACAAACCAAGCTGGGGAATCGTGGGTAGCAGGGGCTATCTGGACCATAAGAGTGGTGGCACTACAGAAGCTGATGTTAATGTACACGGTCCGATTGCAAGGTCTGCTGAAGATTTGGCCTTATTGCTTAGTTTGCTTGTTAAGCGCGACGAGCCGCTGGTGGCGAACCTTAAACCTGCACTAGATGTTGGTTCCATGCGTATTGCGGCCTGGATTGATGATGATTTCTGTCGATTGGATAAGGAAGTATTGTCTGTTATTTCATCCACTCTGGATAAAATTGAAACATCGGGTCTAGCTATTGATCGGCATGCAAGGCCAGATATTGATGCCACTGAGGCTTTTCAGCTTGGTGTGCAATTAGTGGGTGCTGCAATGCTGCAAAGTCAGCCCGAGGAGACTTCTGACGAAACTGTTATGAGTCATCGGCAGTGGTTGGATGCCAATATGAAACGCGAAGCTATTCGCGGTAAATGGCAGAGTTTTTTCGAAGACTACGATGCAATCATAATGCCTGTTTCATTCGTGCCGCCATTCAAACATCTACATGAAGGGGATTTCTGGACACGCAGTTTGGTTTGTAACGGCGAAGAGCGAGCATACATTGATCTTCTTTGCTGGACAATTCTAACAGGCATGGCTTACCTGCCGTCTACTGTTCCCCCTTTAGGGTTAGGATCTTCTGGTTTACCAATCGGTTTTCAGGTGGTTGGACCATATGGAAGCGACTACAGCACCATTCGCTTGGCGGGCTATATTGGGGAGTTAACTGGTGGTTATCAAGCACCTGGGATTCTTGAAGGCTAGATTAGAAAGGGATCAAAAGGTGGTCCGCTTTTATATGCGATATATGAGGGGAAAACACAGAGCCAAAGAAACAATTAGGACTTCAGATGGATTACAAAGTATTCGAGATAGCAGATTTCACAACTCAAGGTAGTACAGTCTGTAGTCTTAAATTGGCATATAAAACAATAGGTCAACTAAATTCAAAAAAAGACAATGTGATTCTGGTGCTTACATCATATGCAGCACAGCACGATGAGGCAGAGTCTCTGGTTGCAGGCATAGATCTTTCAGACTATTACATTGTGCTAATCAATATGTTTTGTAACGGGCTCTCTTCATCGCCTAGTAATACCCCTCCGCCTTACGATGGACCTCGTTTCCCTGATCTAACCATTCATGACAATGTTCAGTGTCAGAAAGATTTACTAGATCATCTGGATATTCACTCTCTTCGTTTGGTGATGGGATATTCGATGGGTGGATTGCAAACCTTTGAGTGGGGAAGCCAGTTTCCTCACATGGTTAATGCGATTCTCCCAATCTGTGGGGCTGCAAAGGTTTCACCGCACAACTACCTATTTCTCGATGGTGCAAAAGCCGCATTATGTGCTGACCAGTCCTATGCCGATGGGGAATATGAATCTCAACCAACTAGTGGGTTACTAGCTTTTTCTCGCGTTTATGCTGGTTGGATGTTTTCGCAAACGTTCTTTCGCGAAGAGGTGTTCAAGCAGATGGGAATGTCCTCTATCGAGGACGTTGTAAACCTTGCTGAGGGCTATTTCATGCGTCGAGATGCGAATGACTTGTTAGGGATGATATGGACTTGGCAGCATGCTGATATTAGTCAGAATCAAAAGTATGACGGTAACTTTGTAGAAGCCTTAGCTGCTATTAATGCAAAAGCAATAATAATGCCCGGAAGCACTGACTTGTATTTCACTGTTGCCGATAACGAGCTAGAACAGAAAAATATGACCAATGCTGAACTCAGACCTATCCTCTCACCGTTTGGCCATGTAGCTGGCAGCGGTATGGACCCTGCTGGGAAAGAAGCAATAGATAAAGCTGTTGCAGAACTACTGCTCTCAAATAATGTATAAATTATAACCTATTGTCTTCAATCTCATCAATTTTCAGTTTAAAACCGAGTGACAGCAAAGGGTCGGAAACCGACTAAACTTTTTGTCAATAGATAATCAGCGATAAGAAATTGTTGGTCGCTATTCGGCCAGGAGCAGACCTTAGAATATTGGACAGTTTCCCGCATACGCT
>JBLIIE010000147.1:0-12255 GCA_047634635.1 Granulosicoccus sp.
CATTGCAGAAAAATATTAATTTCTTCACTCTTACTTGTCGCTGCGTTGACTGTTTCACGCATCTCAACATCCTAAATGTACTCCAGTAAGTATTGCGTGCGCACGGCCCGACCGAGCTCCCGGAAAGTAAAGAACAAGTTATTGCGAATACCTTCAGAGCCCAGTCGACGGATGATAGTTGACGCATTCACCTTGCTAAGCTTTGTCGAAATTATGACGCGTAGAATTTCCCGATGGTTGGTGCGGATCAAGTCATTGTTAGTCACGGACATCGAACCTCAAACAGACAGAAAAGTACTCTAAGGAACTATACGAAGACATTAAGTAAATGCTATTGCTGACAAACTGCGCTTGTAAGACAGTATGTATGTATGTACATGGGAATGGCCTGTTTCCCCAAGGGAAAAAATACATTCAAATTGCACTGTGTACTCAATTGACTGAATTTTTCGCCTTATCGCAGGCTTTGATATAGTGTGAATTTTGAGTTCTTTGAACGCCAACGGACGCCCAATAACAAGCCCTTCAACCTACCAGATTATAATCCCAGTTTTAAGCTTTTCCAAGCAAGGTGAGCACAGCGGCTTCAGAGAATCGATGGAGCGAAGCTTTCGACTCTCCGGCTCGACACCTTATTGCTATGCTGTGCAGATTAGCTTGTATGAGTTTGCTGAGCGAATTGGCGTCTGTGGATTCAGATAGTTGGCCTTGCTCAATGGCAAGTTCAACGCGACTCATTAGCTGCTCCTCAACCTCTTCTTGCATCTTGCATCTGACTTCTGAATTGAGCCATAGCTTGCGGATAGATGGCCTCTTTATTTCCAAACGCCCTATAGATGCTCGGTCGATTCATGCCCATCGCGGCAGATAGCTCGTCCAGCAATGTGTCGCCAAATCCCTGAGACCAAAAGACATCTCCTGCAGCTCTTAGAGCCACTTGAGCATCGTACTTCTTTGGGCGGCCTCGTTGAGTTTTCATATTAATGGACTGTTTCACAAAATATGTGTTGATTTATTTATATACGAGGTAGTAAACAAATGCGGGCAAGGAGTCACTCAAATGCTGAAAATAGAAACACTAGCTATGCACACAATCTCGCAACTGTAGGGTTACACCTGTTTTACTCTGACGATGCACCTTGTTTAATTATAAATAAATCCCTATACTATAAATAGAACGAACGTTCGTTTTGCTAATTACACGCGATTTTACTATGAGAATGAATAAGCACTGGTATTTTACTTTCTTCGGCCTAGTAGTGGGGTACGAGCCACCGACCATGAGATCGGCGGTTAATGGGACCGGAAATCGAACTGATTTTTTGGATTGCTCTCTGGCATCTCCACTCCACTCCAGAATCAAAAATGATTTCACGATGAAGATCAGCACTACTGAGTGGAAGGGGCCACGATGATAATCGACCACTTAGTATCTCTCTTTGAAACTCATCATATTATGATGGTCGTGGCTTTGCTGTTCCTAATCAATCTCAGTATTACGGGTTTTGAGCTGGTTCTTGATTTACTAACAAAGAAGGAGCGGCGATGGAAAGATACCC
This sequence comes from Granulosicoccus sp., assembly GCA_047634635.1. Taxonomy (GTDB): domain Bacteria; phylum Pseudomonadota; class Gammaproteobacteria; order Granulosicoccales; family Granulosicoccaceae; genus Granulosicoccus. The sequence goes on from JBLIIE010000147.1 coordinate 1,560, forward strand.
TCGCAAACTTTACAATCTTCTTTACACACCAGGTGATTGAAAAAACCGCATTCGCATCCCTTGGATTTGTCGCACTACTGCCATTTTATATTCTTACGCCATTGCATATCCCTATGACGGCATGGACTTGGATTCTTGCGCTGGTGGCTGCTGATTTCACCTATTATTGGATGCATCGGTTTGAGCATAACCATCGAATCCTCTGGGCTAGCCATAGCGTTCATCACAGTTCAGAAGATTACAATCTGAGCGTTGGGTTCCGACTAAGTCTCGTTGAGGGCTTTTTTGAGTGGGCGTTTCTCATACCGATGATATTATTGGGTTTCAATCCGTTTCAAGCGCTGGTTGCATTGGTGCTCGTTGCTCAGTACCAACACTGGGTTCACACAGAACGAGTCGGTAAGCTGGGATGGTTGGATGAGGTCTTTAACACGCCGTCCGTTCATCGAGTTCACCACGGCTCAAATCGGCAGTATCTGGATAAGAACTTCGGCGGGATACTAATGATTTGGGACAAACTGTTTGGCACGTTCGCACGTGAGGATGAAAAGGTTGTGTACGGTTTGACCCGTAACATCAATACTAACAATCCCATCAAAATTATCTTTGTTGAATTTGGTCACATATGGAGTGACCTGAAGAAATGCCAAAACAATAGAGACAGGTTGAAAATCGTATTTGGCGGCTTATCCTGGCGACCAGCATACTTCTCTAAGAAAAAGGGTTAATACTCGTACATCAAACAATAATGATTGCGTACAGGCTCGACTTGCAGCACCACGGCTAGTTTCCAAACAATAACGCGTTAGCATTTGAGCCGATGATTCAGTTTGGATTTCTTGTCCATCAATTACTACCAAACACTTTTCATAGTTAACATTAAGGCGTTAGCTTTATAAATATAACGAACGTTCGTGCTAATATATAAAATGCACTGGATATAGATAATGCGAAATAAAATAAACTCTGTACGTATCAAAAAAACAACAGGAAAACAAAAAATGTTCGGCAAACAAGCAATGATGATATTTTTATTATCAACATCAATGCAGGCAACTGCGAGCGATTCTATTTCTGAGTCATTTGAAGGTTGGATCGCTGGTCTTAGCTATTCAACTGTTCCAAGTCCTTTTGTAGGAAACACTGAAACTGAGAGTGAAGCAATGCCACTCATTGGATATGTTGGTGATCGACTTACTTGGCTCGGACCACACCTAAGTTATCGTCTGAGCGATGAAGGTCTGTTCTCTGCCCGTGCTGTCGCAGAGCTTCGGTTCGCAGGGCTAGATCCTAGCCCCAATGACCCTCTATTGGGTGGACTTGCCAAACAAGAAATCGCGGTTGAGGTCGGATTTGATCTGGATGTAGGACCGATATCATTTTCTGGCCGTCAAGATATCTCTGACAAACATAACAGTAGCTTACTCGGTGTGTCTGTCGGTAATGAATGGGCTTTGACGGAAGGTTTAATCTTAGAGGCAAATGTAAACGGAGAATGGCAACATGAAAATTTCGTCCGATATTACTACGGAGTAGAGGCAGCCGAGGTGTCTGCGACGCGTCCAGCATACGCACCTGATAGCGCTGTTAATTTTGGTGCTGACATTCTACTCTCCCTGATACTCACACCGAGTTCCTCTTTGTTTTTCGGATTCGACTACACCGTCTTCGACAATGTAATAACGGATAGCCCTATCGTTGAGGATGACAGTCAGTACACTGCGTTTGCAGGATTTATTTTCCAATTATAAAACAGGAACTGCAAATGTTGTTCTAGTGATTAGTACATCACTGTGGATAACGAACACTGGACTAACTATCTTTGTAACATGGTCCAAGTAAGTGTTAATAGTATTTGGAATATTTTTTCATTAATTTATTACATCGGAGATTAGTAGAGTGGCCAGGAAGAAAGATGACAACCTGCATGCGAAGCGGCGGCAACAAATTCTGGAAGCTGCGAAGCAGTGCTTTGTAACACACGGATTTCATCAGAGTTCGATGCGTCTGATTCTAAAAGTTTCAGGAATTAGTGCGGGAGGAGCCTATAACTACTTCGCAAGCAAAGATGACATTGTGAAAGGTATTGTTGAGGAAGAACTTGCGGATGTTGATATGTTAGGGCACCAGTTGCAATCCACAAAAGATCCGCTCATAGGTATTGGGCAGCTGGTTTCAGACATTATTGTTTACACGACGCATGAGAATGCGGTACTTGCGTCTGAGATTCACGCCGAAGCGTGTCGCAATCCGGAGATAAGCAAGTTGACTGCGACGGTTACTAAGAAACTTAGGCATCACATCGGTGATGCAATATCGAAGGGTAGAGACGCCGGTGTGATTACGGCCGACTATTCTGTGGAGGAACTCACTGGGTGGGTGGTGGCATTGTATGAAGGATACATCGGACGCATTGCGTCTGATAAAAAGCTCAAGCGAAAAAGTGGCGCACGGATGGCAGAGCAGTCAGTACTGCAATTTCTTGGGAACGACTCATGAAAATAGCCCAATATATTTTGTTAGTGTTGATCACCTTGCCAGTGATCGCAGAGGCAAACACCGCCAAGGATTGGTGGTTGACCGAGGATGGAAGGACTGTTGTCTCGATCGAAACATGCCCGACATCAACAGATAGATTATGTGGCTACGTCGTCTATTTTGACTCCACCGGTGAAAGTGAGCTAGATAGCGTGCTTTGTCGATTGCCGATTCTGGGTGATTTGGTTAGTGATGGTGATACGCTGAAAGGTGGCTGGCTGTTAGATCCGATAACCGAGAAATTCTATAATCTGTCCGTAGCATTTATTGATGATGCTACAGCTATTAGCCTTCACGTGTTTGGCGAAGTCAAAGCATTTGGCCAGACTATTGTCTGGACGCGCGTAGATGCACCCAGCTTTGAATGCAAAGAATCATGAATGCGTGTATCAAATGTAGTCGCTTGGGCTGGATGGCGCTTGCATTAGCGATTCTCGGAACGCTTGGCGGTTGCGTGTCAACATCAAGTGATGGCAATTTTACAGTCAAACATCGTGGAAGTGTATTGGTCGGTGATCTCACTTTACCCAGTGGTGCGGGTCCGCATCCAGCCGTCATCTTTATTCACGGAGACGGTGCCATGACGGCGAACAGCTACGGATACTCCAAGCCTTTGAAAGATGCATTTGGCCATGCTGGATTTGCAACACTCAGTTGGGACAAGCCTGGCGTTGGTCGCTCAAAGGGTGATTGGCTGACACAATCCATGCAGGATCGAGCCGACGAAGCAATTGCTGTTGCGAAAGCCCTAAAACAGCGTGCAGATATCGACGGCGGTGCCGTAGGACTGTGGGGCATTAGTCAGGCTGGCTGGGTAATGCCTCTAGCGGTATCACAGTCGTCTGAATTTGCGTTTATGATTTCTGTCTCTGCGGCTATTAACTGGCAGCGACAAGGACGCTACCTGACGCGGAATCGCTTGCTATTGGAAGGGTACGATGAGGCTGGTATTGAGACCGCATTAGCATTTGGAGAAAAGGAAAACGCACTGTTAGCTAGTGATGCTTCCTATGAGACTTATCTGGACCTGTTGAGTGATGCTCCATCGTGCTGTAGGGGGCCAATGGATGAGGCGCGCTGGCGATTCGTCAGTCTAAATATTGATGCCGACGCAATCGAGGCATTGCGAGAAACTCAGGTGCCCGTTCTTGCTCTCTTTGGTGATAAGGATCTGAATGTTGATAGCAGGGAAAGTGCCAGTGTCTATGAGCGAGAACTACCTCGATCGGAGACCAGCGACGTTACGATCAAAATGTTCGAGAACGCCGATCATTCTCTTTATCCGTCCAGCAAGGGCCGCATTAGTGGAACTGGCTTTGGAGATACCTGGCGTGTACTTAAAGTTGCATTTCTAGGCGCGGATGCTTTCGCGCCTGGCTATATCAGTTCAACGGTCGACTGGGCGGTGAATTGGTATCGAGGTCGACAACCTGATTTTCAAGATCATAAAGTAAATGAACTTTGATGCAACGCATTATTTACCTATGCTCCTTGAGTTGCTGCCTTCATTGAAAACACGATCAAATACAGATTGGTTGCTGGTAAAACAGGAGAAATTGTGGATGAAGATGCAACCCTATACGCTAAACAGTCGTTTTTCAGTTGTCGAATATGATTAATATAAATGACCGGCTTTCGATGGCGACCCTCCTTCGTATCTTTCGCGGAAAGATTGTTCTCACATGGGGCGTAACCTTGCTGGAAACAGCGATGATCGCTCTAATTCCGCTTATGATCGGATGGTCCATCGACGGCCTTCTCAATGGTGACTGGTCAGCTTTTATCAACTTGGTGATTGTTTTCGGATTGCTTCTGATCGTTGCTACTGGCCGTCGCATCTATGATACACGGGCGTATGGAACAATGCGTGTTGAATTGGGGAAGGCGCTTGCGGCCAGGTCAGCAGACAAGGACGTATCCGTTCTCAATGCCCGAGTTCTTATGGTGAGAGAGCTGGTCGACTTCTTGGAGAGAGAAGCACCTGAATCAATGACTGCACTGATTCAGGTGTTTTTTTCAGTCGGAGTCCTCCTTGCGTTTCACAGCACACTGGCAGCATCAGCCGGTCTCGCAGCTTTGAGTACACTGATCATATATGGCTTGTTTGCGCGAAGATTCTTCAAACTCAACGCCCATTTAAATTCTCAAACAGAAAAACAGATTGGTGCGCTCGAGAGTCGTGATCTTTCTCAGATCGCAAACCACTTTATTCGGCTTCGCAAACAAGAGGTTCGACTTTCAGACACGGAAAGCCTTGTCTATGGACTGATCTTCTTAATCCTCCTGACAATGCTTGCCTTCAATCTCTGGTTTGCAGCAACCCAGAGTGGAGCCAGCCCCGGCCAGATATTCTCGATCATCACCTATTCCTATGAGTTCGTTCAGTCTGCTGTCACACTCCCCCTAGCCTTGCAAGCCCTCACCCGTATAAAAGAAATCACTGCCCGGATTAATTCTGAAATTTGCATAATCACTACGTAACTGGGCTCCGAACTAGTCGTTCATAGAGCCTAGCGATCGTTCAGCCACGAACACTTCTTCGCTGGAATTGACACCGTTTCCAAAATTATGGCGTAAGAATTCTCAACCAGGTAGACCACCAATTTCACAGAACCATTTAACGAGAACATTGAAGATTTGGACTGCGTAGTGGAATAGATCTAGACCAAACAGTTCAATTGGCCTAGAAATTCCATGTTGGGCGACGAAAAAAATAATAGAGAGGTGCAATTGCCCGGTAGATTCAATCCGGAAGATCAAATTGTTTCCATACCAATACTCGGCGGACTTCATAGATGACTATCGAATTATGTGTGCATAATATTTAGAGTTGCACCTGTTTTTATATTGTCTGAAGGAATCCTTCGAATCGTTTTACAGATCGGAAATCTCTTCCGCCCAAGCTGACTATATAAGCGAAACGGCGGTGGCCTTTCTCGAGCATGTATTGAGTCGTAACTTCACCTGCTTTTGTTTGTGACAGTCCGAAGGCGACCGACATCGATGAGCCATCTATGTCCATAATTTCAGCTACTCGGATGGCCGACGCCTCAATAGCGTCTCGAGTTTCGTCCGTATGCTCTAGGCCGGCAAGCTCTAAAGCTTGGTTGATTTATCGCGCTCGAGCACAATGCGCGGCACCATACGGTGCTAAAGCGGTGAATGTAGCGCTTGAGAGTGACCTCAGTGGTGTGGAATATTTATGGACAAGTGAAGTAAGTGGCGATTCCGGATTGATTATCCCAATAAAAAACCTGGAAATTAGAGTCTCAGCAATACTGCCGACTATATCGATTGGAAATGGCTATACCTGATTCTTTCACCGAAGTGACACAGCTTGATGTCGCGTGTCTAGACGCAGATTCTGGTTGGAAACCAAAACAGCGGTTGTTCTTATAGGGCGCCTATCGAGAATCGTGTAAAACTGGGCCAGCTACTAAATTTTTCTCATGGATGCTAGGGCAGTTTAAGCTTCACCGGTATAGCATTTCCGGCTGAGTAGTTTGGTAGGTACCGGATCGTCGGAGTTTACGTGTCAGGTAGGGGCTAAGGCGAGCTAGTTCTTCACTGGAAACACACCGTCCTTCCGCATGTCAATCATGTAGTGCCCTTGTTTGATCAGCCACGTTTTGCAACATGACTGCGTTGGGTACCCATTGGTTATGATCTGTCATTTTTCCGCTCTGTAGGGTCGTTCGTCTTTGCTATATCAGTTATTACTGAAAAGTAAATGTTGCGAGAATGCATGTTATGACTCTACATTTTTGGTCCTTTGAGTCACTCCAGACCGAAGTTCGTCATCTTGAATCCAGTCTAATAAATTATTTGGCTGGATGACATTTACTGCTCGAATTCCACCGCATTCACTTTCATACAGGTACGATTACATGCATTCAATTCTTAAATTACAGGGCGGTTTTGCGGACTCTGCGTGCGAATGCCCACAGTGCGGTTTAGCCGCTTTGCTAAAGCTTGAAAGTGCTTGCCACCTGCGACACCACACGGGGCAACGTGTGTTGAAGTCATTGGTAGGAGGTACGGCCAAAATTCCTGATAATCTAAATAATTAAATAGACTAAGTGTTTTATTTTTTAGACATAAAAAATGTAGTAATTTAGACTGTTTTACAGTCGATAATTCTGAGTGTCAGTGCGCCTGTTGACCTCAAGCTGATACTGGCCCTGAAGGTTGATATGGCTCGTGCGGTGGGGTGATAAGCCCGCCAGAAGCTCTGGTGACATATCAAACCCTGCGCGTTCGAGTTGCTTGATCACTTTGGTGATGGCATTCACGTTGTGCAGAATGATCAAGTTGGGCACCAGATGACTGCACTTTACGAGCTTGATCTGTTCGTGACGCAGATTCTCCTGAATGATGTCGTTGTTGTAGAAAAATACCCATTGCAAAAGTTATTGAACTCCTCGCTCTTGCACGTTGCCGCGTTTATCGTTCCACGCTTTTCGATATCTTGAATGCACTCTAACGAGTACTGTGTTCTAACCACACGGCCCAGCTCACGAAAAGCATAAAACAGATTGTTTCGCACGCCTTCAGATCTGAGTTTGCAAATGCTAGTGGATACTGTGACTTCGACGAGTTTGATAAAGATTACGGTTCGCAACACCTTTCGATAATGTTTGCGAATCAATTTGTAATTAATGCATTCGGAGAAAATTGCAGCAACATGTTCGTAGGCGTGCCAGCGATTTTTGCGGGCACAAGAATTTTTCTGATGTCGCGGATTAGATTATCCACTAGGCGGTCGTTGGCATAAGGTCCTTGTTCAAGGATGAGTAGCGCCATGAGGCTTTCTCTCTTTTGGATTAGCAGTCGCCTCATCTGATCGGCCAAATAGGCACGTGCTTCAACGAGACGTTGATACCGTTTTGTTCTGGTACGTTGGGAAGCAGGCCGATCTCATCCTGCAATGAAATTAGCCATTGCGTGTGCAGAATGTAGGCCGCAATATTCTTGCTTGTAGGTTTGTTAGGTTCCTTTTTAAGATCGCTCCACAACGTCAGGCCATTTTCGTCTTTCGTTGTCAGTATGTCGTTAAGTGTTTTCTTGGCAGTGGGTTTTAGGTTATCTGAGATCGACTCATATAAACTATTCAGCGTGGTTTTACGTGCGCGATTGGCGTATCGTTCTACTGTGATAAATCCTGGTAGTTCAAACGGTTTTTTATCAGAATTTCTATCATGGCGTCGATGATATCGATCGGGTTATCATTAGTCACCGCCATCTGACAGGCGAAATCGTAAAGCCAAGCCTGGTGCTTTTGTGTGCTAAACGTTTTGACTTGAATGAACTTTCGTACGTGCTGTTTGATGCGATTTGCGGATCGCTAAGTCGGCTTAACGTGTGTAGTCAGTTCCATGCCCAACTCGCTGGCGATGAATTGGACAATGGGTGTCGGAAATTGCAAGTGTCAGACGCCCTCTTTTGGTCGAAGGACTAAGCCGCTACGGGGGTAACGGTTTAGTCCTTCGACCAAAAGCGTTCTATTGCTTGCACTGGTCACCCCAATTGAGCCATGAAACATCTTCTGAAGACGTGAGCGAGGCGCAACGGTTGGAATAGCACGCAAGGTCTTCTTCGGTCAGCCGACCTTCCCATCTGTTCGATGTGCCGGAGGCGAAGAATTTGGCACGATCATGAAAGTGAGAACTTTCATCAAACCGGATTTCGCTAGCTTCGACGACTTTGCGAAGGAAATGCAGTTACTAAATATCGAAATCAGCCGGATTCAGCCCTAGCTCATGTGCTATCTCCGTAACCATTTCCCTCTCTTGCGTGTCGAAATCACCGTCAGCCGCACCAATGGCGCGAACAACCCTAATGAGAAGGCGCGCCTGATCTTCATTGGCTTTGATCTTGCGGATTATTTCTAGTGCGCAGGCCTTGCCAAGCACGTTATCAGACTCATAGAGGGCAGCTGCATTCTGGAACACGTCGATGACCTCACCTCCGCCAAAGTGCTTCAGCTCGTCAGAGCGTTCAATGAAACCTGCCATCTTCTGCTTTTCTGTGGCGTCAATGCTGCCATCGGCGGCTGCCACCAATACGCAGCCGTTCACGACAGCTTCCATGAATGTGCGATTTTTGAATCTGGATGCTTCCATTGAAAGTTTGGATCGTGCCTGCTCGGCAGTTTGTTTTAGTCGATTGAACATACTGGGAGCGGCGGAGCTTATTGTGGACCCTGAAGAGCTCGGAGCAGAAGCAGAAGCAGAAGCCGGAGCAGAAGCCGGAGCAGAAGCCGGAGCAGAAGCCGGAGCAGAAGCCGGAGCAGAAGCCGGAGCAGAAGCAGAAGCCGGAGCCGGAGCAGAAGCAGAAGCAGAAGCAGAAGCCGGAGCAGAGCTCAAGGCAGAACCGGAAGTAGATGATGGTGGAGCCGAGGCAACTACTGGACTTAGCGATGCATCAACTTCCACACCGAAATGTTCGGCGAGCGCTTGTAGCCCACCATTAAACCCCTGGCTTACATTGCGAATTTTCCATTGGCCATTGGGTTTGTAAATTTCGCAAAGAATCAGTGCGGCCTCCGTGCGACCGGATGTTTCCACAAGCATATTGACTCCGCACGACGTAGTGATCTTCAAGTCATCAACAGCACTGAATTGGCCATTTTCCAGGGTGGCGTTGACGACAATTTTTTCGACTTCGTTGTCAACGTTAGCGAAGTTCAACGAGAATTTCCGCATGTTGTCATTTGCTGTTAGCGAAATTGCTCCCGCACCTATCGATGGCTGGTTGAAAAAACACATATCGTCATCGCCGCGCACCTTGCCACCCGCATATAGTTGCAAGGCGCTGACATCAATCGCAATTCCTCGCGGCAGATGTATGTCCAGCACACACTCTGGTGATGCGATTGGCGCATTCCCGCCCATAGCAAGATTTGTGATAACCCATCCTCTCATGTAATCGGTAGCCGGCGAAAAGTAGTCCATGTCAGCCGTGGTAACCTGTCCCTAGCGAAAACTGGTACTTATTGAAACTGTCGACATTTCCGATGTTGGAAATGTATAGTTTGTAACATGAACTCGATACTGAATCCACTGCTTGCAACAATATTTGGTAGCCTAAAAAGCGATCGCCTGAGGCCGAAAACAACAATAGGCGCTGACCCAGCTTCATGGACCCAAGACGATAGGTATCGGAAAACCGAGGCATGAAGTGATCAATGCATTTAATTTTTTACGGCACAGTCTATCGATCAACTATTAGAAGGTGGCCCATGCCAAATACGATTAACGTGCATCCCGTACTCAACATTCTGTCAGACATAAAGCTCCTAGCAATCATATTCGCAGTAACACTATCGGCCTGCTCTGGCAGCAACAATATGACCACACCGATGCCATCTGTTGATACTGAGGATAATAGCTCTAACAGCAGCTCCGCTCGCTACCGCCTCACCTTTACCGCCACATGGAGCCAGAATACTCACACGTTGAATTTCCCGGGCAATCCGCATTTCTCTGGACTGGTGGGCGCTCTTCATAATGAGCAAGTCATCTTCTGGGAGCCTGGTCAAATCGCAACACCCGGTATTCAATCAGTGGCAGAAACGGGCGGGAAATCAAACATTCTTCCTGAAGTACAGACCGCAATTGATGCTGGATCAGCCCTTAGCATCATCAATGAAGGTGGCATTGGTACATCTCCTGGCAGCACCAGTATCGAGTTCGAGGTCAATCAAGACTATCCACAAATTTCGTTAGTTAGCATGCTTGCCCCCAGTCCGGACTGGTTCGTAGGGATCCATAACTACTCACTGCTAATCGATGGGGAGTTTGTTGAAAACGCGAGTATTGATCTGGTGCTCTATGACAGTGGATCTGATAATGGCGTTCGGTATCAATCATTAAACTCACCGACCGAACCTGCTTCACCGATTGGTCGCGTCAATAGCGAAGCTCAGGACTCACCGTTTGCAGATGGTGAGCCCATTGTGGGTAGCTTTACTATTGAGCGACTATCGCTTCCATGAGGCGAACGCTGGACATCTCATTCAGGGACTCATAAAGACCGATTAGGGTGTGCGCCTAGTCCAGGGTTTACGGAGTCTACAGGCAAAATGTACCGTGAGTAAATATCAGTAAATTCATTTACATACAACCGTGAAATGAGAGTGTTCAATTGTTGGGGGTTT
>JBLIIE010000148.1:0-12190 GCA_047634635.1 Granulosicoccus sp.
CCACAAACACATCCGCGAAAACACCAAACGGTTCGGAAAAATTAACGTTCTCACAGCGCGTTCCAAGAATATACATCCCGCCTGTGATGATGTCATAGCGCTTCGCCTTGAGCCCCGGGATCAATCCACCCCAGTCCGTTACAACAGGTTCTATCCTGTCCGCACCGATGCCCATGTTCTCGAGAGCACCCTTCACGATCACATGCACGAAACCAAGAGGTTCATTGTTTTCGCCCGGATACGCCCAGGGCTGTTCATTGGCAAACCCAATACGGATTTTACCACCAGCATTCGTGCTGTCCAAAAGCTCGTCGGCCGATGCGGATATGGGTAGAGACCCAGCCAGCACAAATGAAGCAGCCACAGCGACATTGGAAATATTTTTGAAGATATTAGTCATATGATTCTCCTCGTGGTGGAACCCTTATCCTGGCTCCATTTGAATTGTGCGAGGCTCCATTATGCGGATCTAGCACGTGAAAAGTTTGGCCAATCAGCCAGACTATTTATTCTGCTCACTTCAACAGCAACCTCTGAAGAAAGGACGACTCAGGATGGGAACCACATCCAATTGATACTGCACATACCCCTCCAGCTCGTGCGTCGGCCGACAAGGCACGCTTTCGAATCCAACCAGTCGGTCCGGAATTGCGATTGTGTCTTCAAGCGTCGCCACCATGCCTTTCCCTACACATTTTTGGAGCAGATATTCAAGTCTAACAGACGTGTTTAATATGTCTAACGAATTTCGTCGATACGCGTTCTTGAGAAAGCAAGAGCCCACCCTCTAATTACTTTGATTAAATAGTGTTATAAAACAAATACTTGCAAGTAAAACACGTATCAAGATTTCAGAATTCCCTGGTACCTAATGGAATTCTGAAATCTAAGGTTGTATATTTCTGGGCAATTCAGCAAGCTTTCTGTATCGTGGGCGAGGTTTGTTCGAGTGACATCCAGGACGATTCCAGTGAATGCAAACAATCTGAAAAATAATGCGGCGGAGGAAGGCGAGCTTGGCTCGGAACTTTTCGATGAGTCGGGTGACGTCAGCCCATGGCGACTTCGATTTAATACGATCTACAAGAACTTACGCAAAAAAATCATCCTTCTGACTTACCCGCCGGGCACCCGCCTAGATGTGAACGCGTTGGCGCAAGAACATGGCGTCAGCCGCACGCCAATCCGTACAGTCATACAGCGCCTTGAAAACGAAGGCCTTGCAATAACACGCCACGGCGTTGGAACGCTTGTAACAGATATAGATCTGGTACAAGTCAGAGAGGCGATGCTATTGCGAATGCACCTGGCAGAGCTGATCGGCCAGATGTCACCGCGCTTGCCCGAAGATGCAGTTTCCACACAATTGGAAAGCAGCCTGAATGAATTCAGAAATAGCTACCAAGGTCTGTCGCCACATGAATTCGCACGCGCCGATATGAAATTGCATGACTACAAGTGCAGTCTGATCGGGAATCAGCCCCTGCGTCGGACCTATGATGATATGTATTATCGAACCATTCGCGCCTGGTTCTTCTACTTACCCAAACTGGATTGGCCAACTGAACATGCTGCTCTTACAGAGGACTTCGATCAGACAATCAAGGCAATCAAGCGAGGCGACGTCGCGGCGGTCGGATATATCACGCGCAATGCCATATCAGCGGGCTTGAATCGTCTAAATGATCTGTCTGTCAATTTTGAATGGCGACAATGAACTTTTCCAACAACGCGTCATGCAAATTTAAGCCTGTGTCGCGTGATATCTTTTGTTGTGGTGCATGATTGTTCTCCCAGTGACTTGTTCTACTCAATAATTCTGGATATTTCACTGAGAAGCTGATCAACATCGTTGATCGTACTGTCCCAGGCTGTGACAAATCGTGGGGGTGCTGTACCGTCGAGTTCTCCAAGCGCAATGTCGTATCCTTCTGCAATCAGGCCATCAATGATTTGGTCGTCGAGCTCTGCAAAGATTTCGTTTGACTGCGTCGGATAGGCCAGTTTAATACCGTCAATAGCAGCTAGCCCCTGACTCAATTTTGCGGCCATCGCGTTGGCATGGCGCGCATTGTTCAACCAGACATCATCTGACACATAGGCTTCCAATTGCGCTGAAATAAAGCGCATTTTGGACAGCAACTGCCCCGCTCTTTTATGCAGGAAAGGAAATGCTTTAACCATCTCCAGCTTGAAAAAAATAACTGCTTCAGCGGCGAGGCAACCATTTTTGGTGCCACCAAAAGACAGTACATCGATACCGGCTTGCCAGGTCATCTGTGCTGGGCTAGCATCTAGCGCGACTAGTCCATTGGCGAAGCGCGCACCGTCCATGTGAACCGTCAAGCCCTGTTCGTGCGCGAGTGACGATAACGCTGCGATTTCGTCTAACTGATAGACAGTCCCAACTTCGGTGGATTGCGCGATACTTAAAGTAGCGGGTTGTGCGGAATGAACATTGCCATGTCCCCGGATAACAGAGCCAAGCGCCTCGGGGCTAATCTTACCGTTATTGCTTGCTATCGGTATGAGTTTAGCTCCTGCACTGAAGAATTCTGGCGCACCGCACTCGTCGGTATTGATATGTGACATTTCGTGGCAAAATATCTTGCCATAACACGGCGTCAGCACCGACAGTGCCAAGGCATTGGATGCTGTGCCACTAACCACAGGAAACACTTTGACCTTAGTTTCAAAAATTTCGGAAAATTTTGCATTAAGTGCTTCGGAATGGACGTCATGCCCGTAAGAGTTGGCGTTACCGGTGTTGGCAGCGATAACAGCACTCATGACTTCGGGACAGGCGCATGAAATATTGTCTGATGCAAAACTGTTTTTTTTCATATTGCTATTTTTAAAGGGTGGATGTTACCGGTGAATTTTTCAAACGATTTCTTTCTATCGGTATGTTTCATTAACGTTACTAATCAATAACCATAAGTTCGCGCCTAGCGTCACTCAGACGCTCGCCCCCACGATCAGTGACCACAAAGGGTTCTGAAATAGCCGCACCGAAATTATCCAGCCACATACCGGACTGGAAGTGGAAGCACATCCCCGCTTGCAGCACGGTTTTGTCGCCAGGTCTCAGGCTAGCGGTACGTTCGCCCCAATCCGGCGGATAATTAAATCCGATCGAATAACCAACACGGCTGTCTTTACTATAGCCGTAGCGCTTGAGCACGGCCTGCCAGATGGCTTCTACTTCCTCACAGCTAACGCCAGGCTTGGCAGCTTCCAGCGCGCGGTCGCCGCCTTCGATGATAACCTCGCTGAGCTTTTTGATTTTCGAAGGCGGTTTGCCAATATGCATGGTTCTGGTCAGTGGCGCGTGATAATGCCGGCGCGCCGCAGCGATTTCCATTACGACAAGACCGCTATCGGGTAACGGCTCGTCGGTCCAGGTCAAGTGAGGTGTGCTGGTGCCTTCGCCAACTTGGATCAGTGGACAGAGGCTGGTGTAGTCGCCATATTTGTTATCGTAACCAGTTACTTGGGTGTGATAGACGTCTGCGATGACCTCGAATTGGCGTACGCCGGGTTTGATCCGTGTGATTGCCGTGTCCATGGCATCGGTGACGATACGCCCAGCCTCGCGCATATAAACCAGCTCGGCGTCCGACTTCACCAGACGTGCCCAATTAACGATTTCGTGATTATCTGAAATCGTAGCGTTCGGCAACCCACTGATGATATGCCGATGCGCGCGCGCAGTATAGTAATGGGCGTCCAGCTCAACCCCAATACGCGCCGAGCCCCAGCCACGCGCAATTACCAAATCACACAGTTCATCGAACGGATGGTTGGTGGGGTGTTGCACCAGGTATTCGCTATAGCCGACAATATTGACTTCAGGAATATCCGTGGTTATGTGCGCTGACTTGGCATCCTGCGCCCGCCCAAACCAGATCGGTGATGATTCATCGGTGTGCACGAGCACAGCCTGCGGCGTATAAAACGACCAGCCGTCAAAGCCTGTGAGCCAACCCATACTGGCTGGATCCTGACAGATCAATAGATCAAAACCAGACACCAGCATGCTGTGTTTAATTTTGTTAAGACGCTGCTGATATTCAGTTTTGTTGAATGCTTTTGTGTAGCCCATAGAGAGACCGTTCGGTTATGCTGCGATGTTACCAGCCCAACCAATCATAGAGTATTCTTCACACCTGTCTCCTACTCAGTTTGTTGTTCGGCAGACCACTTAGCGTCTTAACAATTGACCATAGCCCGGGACACTTTCTGTAAAGCCTGTCAGTCGCAAGGATTGCCAGAACATGGCTTGGACTGCAGTAATCACCGGTTTGCCGAGTTTTTGTTCAATCTTCTCGACGACATCAACAGCACGAATTGCAGTACACGAGATAAACAAAGCTTCAGCGTCATCACGATCGGCCTCTAACGCGCCTTGATAGATGCTCTCTGCGGTAAGCCGTGCCATATCCTCGTTTTCCGCCAATTTGAAACTGGTAAAAGCGCTGATTGATTTATCCCATTCTGCGAGATATTCAGCGATGCTGGTATTCACTTCGTCAATATAAGGCGTTAATACCGCAATTCGTTTTACGCCAAACAGTTTCATGGCCTCGAGCGATGAAGTCAGTGGCGTCACGACGGCTATGTCTGGTCGAGCTGCCTGTATCAGTGCTTGAATTCGTTCGAACCCCAATACGGCGGTGCCAGAGGTGCAGGAATAGGCAACAACATCAAGGCGCCCTTCAGGCACGAGTAGCGATGTTGCTTGGGTAATTTTGGATGCCATTTTCTGAAGCGTATCCACAGTGCATTGCGGTGTGTTGAGCAATCGGCTGACATAAATAGAAACATCGTCATTGGGACGCATATTGATAAAATCACGCTCGGTGACATAGTCATTTGACAAGGTCACCAGGCCTATTCTGAACTTCCCGGGACCTTGATCGAACTGCGGTGTTTGATTAACCGATTCAAATGAGTTTGTCATAAGATTGATATTTACTCGAGCACTTATGCGATAACTGAGAACTTACACCAGCACTGATATTACAGCGAGACAATCGCCCATCGCAATCAGACCAGGAAAATGCCTGCCCGTGAATATGCCGTCGACTTTGGCATAATAATCGGTCGGTGCTGCTCCAGTCCGCTTTATATCGTGCACACGGCCCAGCAGGTCGCCTGCTTTAACCTCAGCACCTAGATCGAGACAAACTTCAAACAATCCATCGGATTCGCTAAAGACAAAACAGTCATCATCTGGCATATCGAGGTTTATCGTCTGAGCTACTTCAAGCTCACCCTCGGTAATACCTGTGTGACGAAGGATATTCCGGATACCCTTTTTTGCGATCGCAATGGTTGTTGCAGTGGCTGTGCCACCGCCAGAGAGTTCGGTAGCGATAAATACTTTGCCCATATTCTCGGCGGCGGTGTCATACATACTGGGCGTATCGAGCTCAAGTTGCATGACAGAGTGTGGCGCGTTAAAGGCTTTCATTGCAGCGACACAACGCGCCTGCTGTTCTTTGTCATCGAGCACATGAGCGGCACAAAAGGGAAGAAAGTCCAGGGTTCTGCCGCCGGAATGAAAATCCACCGCATAGTCCGCCATCGGTAAGAGGTTGCGTTGGAAATAATCGGCAATTTTTTCCGTCAGCGTGCCGGTTGGGCTGCCAGGGAACACGCGGTTCATGTTTCCGCCATCGATTGGGGATGTGCGTTTGCCAGCACAAAAGGCCGGGTAGTTCATGCCCGGCACGATGATGACACGTCCTGAAAGCTTGTCGGCGTCAATATTCAGCGCCAGATCAAACAAGGCGATCGGGCCTTCGTATTCGTCGCCATGGTTCGCACCGGTGAACAAGATAGTTGGACCGTTGCCATTTTTAGCCACAGTGATCGGGATCATCATCGAACCCCAGGCGGAATCATCATGTGAACGCGGCAGTTTCAGAAAACCGTGTTGAACACCGTCTTTATCGAAGTCTACTGTGGCTGAAATAACACTTTTAATCATCGTTTGTCGTTCACTCGGGATCCAATACTGCGCTCAAAATGAGTGGCATTTTTCCATCTTGAGTTAGCGGTTCCCCACCAACGTAAATAACACCCTGATCGATTTTTTCCAAAGTCACAAGCAGACGCGCAACACCGTGATTTTATCGGAGCCCATAATGCTGACGGTTGAGGCTATCACAACGGGATCAGGTGGTCGAATTTACCGGAATTATCGAAAATGTTCACCAGACACAACTACTTCAGGCTAACCCTCAACCCACGTTGCAGCAGCGCGCCGTTCCTTGCATCCAGTAATCTGATGTCCTGATAGGATTGAAAAGCTCTTGGTAAGTCCTGTAGCCGCTGTGTGGGACGTTCCTCGATGAGCTATTGACCCTGAGAAAACAGGTGTTGAAGGTGCAAGAACATACTGTTTCAATTTCGAATGGATCCCGTTTGTCACAATAACCAGATCAGCCTGAGCTATTATGCCATTCGCAAAGGTCAGAGTTGCAGTATCTTCGTCCTGGGTGAATCCAGTACACCGATGATCGGTTTGCACAACACCTTCCGGTAAGCTGCGCACCAAGATATCAACCAGATCAGCGCGATGCAAACCGAATGATGTGTTCCAACCGGAACTGTTAGTGGTCCGAACACCCGCAATACAAGTGCCGTCATCCCGGTAATAGGCAGATTTCTCACCAACAATCCCCCCCCCTTGCGGGCGACTTCATCCCCAAGTCCTATACGTTGCATATGCCGCACACTGTTGAGTGTTATGAACACGCCAGCTCCGATTTCGCCCAGCTCAGGAGCGACCATGTCACCAATGGATATCGGAAATAGCTGTAGCGCCCGTCGGTTATGTTGAGAGCCGCTCCATGTTGGCCATACAGGAATGGCTTCGTGTCCGGGTGAATCCTCCACCGCCAGACGTAGTAGCAACTTGCCCTGAACCTCACTGGCATTAATCCGTAACGCGCCGTCTTCATCAGGCCGCCACAAGCACTGCAGATACTCTTTTTTATATTGAATACACGCTTCAGCCTCTGTGCCTTTATTCCCTCGGGGTGCAGCACATTGCCTGGCGTTTGCCCACTATCAAATCTGGGCCTTTCCCATCAGCTTATGCATCAGCGGTGGGTTTTTTAACCTTGCTACCACTTACCGGCGTCACACGTTCTCGGTACCGGCTATTGTACGGAAGGCCGCCACAATCAAACACAACGTGCGTAGTCCCATCCCGATACGCACTCTTCAACGCATCTCTGACCATCCCCCGACCTGTCCGCTCCAGGCGCACCTCCGATAGCGCAGGGCGAGAGAGATACCGGCGGGTGCCGCGCCGGCAAATCCGTTCCAGCTTCTTGCGCTCACGCGTGTTCACCGCTACCCCAGCATGCAATGAGAATCCCCGACCCTGCCAAGCTGCTCTGTACCGTACTCCTCTTCCCAGGCGGGTATCGTCTGCAATGTCAGCACTTTGCGCCCTGCCTGTGGCCCATGGCTATTCGATACGTGATCGAGTGGTCCTGCAATTGTTGCAGCGTATCCTCATCACCTTCTTCCAACGCCAATGTCAGATTATCGCTCTGCTCATCTCTGGTCAACCATCCCTGGCTTGGCGCCCCCGGCGCTCCAGGTACCGGGCAACGCGTTCACTGATCGTAACGACCAACGCGTTGAGCTCTTTGCTTGTGGGGGCGTTGACCTGATGAAATCTCAGCTGGCCATTGCCCTTGGATGAAAAGACGCCAGCGATGAACAGCACATGAAAATGCAAGTTTAGGTTCAAAGCCGAGCCAAAGCGCTGGATCAATGTCATCGCACCTGTATGAGCCTGCGATACCGTGAAACCCACCTTATTGATCAAGTATGTTGAGATCACGCAGTTCACGATGCCCAATACCTTGCCCATCACCTGTGGCTGGTTAGCCAGCACAAAACGCAGCGGATACGAGAAACTCAGTACCCACTGCCGAATCGGTCTGTGCGGCAGAACATGATCCACCAGAAGCGCGGCCGTCTTCATCTAGTACTTAAAGCGAACCTCCAAAGTTCCCAGAGAATGAGGGCATCTTCGATAGCGCCTGCATCGACTAATTCGAACGTCTGTTCGCCGGGATAGCTGAGTGTGATGACTATTCCTTCAAGATCCGGCAGAGCCGTTGCACTATGGTTTCATTATAAAATATCCTCCCATCCTGAAAATGCAGCACCCATTCAGAATGGTGCGGGTGCACACGCAGGTTGGGAGTTATTTACCATTCTTCACCTTGTTATTAAAATGTCCCACTATGTCATAGTAGGACATTCATTTTAGGTGATTATATTATTCCTATTTTTGTGCCGATCTCCCGATCTGTAAGAAATCGGACATCAAAAATATGCTGAGACAAAGGACTCAAAACAGGAAATTATCTCAATCATTTTATGGAATATAAAGAGTGTCTAATTTTGAATCGAAACATTCGCAACGCTACTAAGCCTAATAGTGTAAACAGATAAATCATTGAAAGAGCACCTGCCTTTGAGACCGCCTCTGTAACGCCATCACTGTTGGTTATAGTTGTATCAGGGTCGTCTAGAATTGGTGGCTTAGCAGTAGGATCTTCAGGTTTAGGATCTTCAGGCTTTGGGTCGTCTAGAATTGGTGGCTTAGCAGTAGGATCTTCAGGTTTAGGATCTTCAGGCTTTGGATCTTCAGGTTTAGGATCTTCAGGCTTTGGATCTTCAGGTTTAGGATCTTCAGGTTTAGGATCTTCAGGTTTAGGATCTTCAGGCTTTGGATCTTCAGGTTTAGGATCGTTTGGCTTCGGATCTTCAGGCTTTGGATCGTTTGGTATCGTAACGGTTACATAATTCGAGAAGTTTGAATTCAGGTTTAGTGAATCAAATGCAACTACCCGATATCTGTATATTTTTCCTAAGGACAACGACAAGGTATCGGTGTATTTGGTTTCAGATGTAAAACGGTCGCTTTCGTCATCTCGGACCAAACGATACGAGATAATGTCCTGATCGGAATCTATCGACGCCTCCCAACTAAGCTCTATTCTTAATGGATTTAATGCGAGAAGAGCTTGTAAATTTCCTGGTGTACTTGGTGCACTGTTAGCGATCTGCTGACTCGTTGGGATAACTTCGCAATCGCTAGGGGCATTGGCAACTAGACATTCCTCCAGCTTTTCAAGCTCACTTATCGCCTCAGCTCTATTATTTGCGTACGGCGGAATCGCCATGTAGTCATCATATCCACTGGTGGTGGGTGAAGGTATGAGTTTACCCGCTAGGCTTTTGTGAGCACCAGCAGCATCATAATTGGGCTGGCCAATTTTCTTTGTAGTCCCACCGTCTGTGCTGTACGCACCCATTATGTGGCACGACGTACAGCCATTATTTCCACGCTTAACTGAATACGTAAGGTAGGTGCCAGGATTGCCAATTTTCGATACGTGGTATTTTTGGGTGCCGTAGATACTAGGTAACACTTTTTGCCCCTGAGAGGCGACGCTCGCATAATGTGGCGTTCTTATAAAGGCATTATTTGTGTGACAGGAACTACAATATTTAACGTCTTCAGAGAAAAACTTCTTTCCTTCAACTGAATTAGCCGCAGGTATCACGTCGTCCTCTTTTGTTACAGGTCCAAGCTGTTGGTAAAAGCAAGTTGCACCAGTTGCTTTGTTATACTGGATAGCAGCCACATCATGGTAAATTCGATTACTATCAGGCTCGTGGTTTTTTATTGGTCGGCAAGAGAATACTATCTCCACATCTGGGTCGCCAGACTCCAGACTTCCCAAGTAAGAGTAGTTAGCACAACGGTTGTATAGGTGTTCCGGCGTATCACAAGTTGTGGCGGCCACTGGGTTGCCAAGGAAATCGACGTTGTCATGAACCACCACACCCTGAGAACAGCTAAACGCAGGTACTGTACCTCCAACATCGACATCACATTGTTCGGGTACCGCTGCACTTTGCGCAGCAACATTTTCTATTGGTGGTATTAAGATAACAGCTGCGATATACGCTAATGTCCTTAAAGGCGGTATTTTGATCATTAAACAATTCCCAGTTATTTATTCGAAGCTTCTTAATCGACCAGCAATTAGTCGTTCTAGCAGCATACGTTAGCTAGTTTTTTAATTTTGCTTTATTTATGGTTTTTTAGACCTTGTCACATTTTTCGTAACCCAGGTTAACCTGCGATCTACACTATTTTATCCTGTTGTTCAAAATCATTCGGTCGGTAATAGTCCAGCGTTGGAAGGACATAGCGATATGTAACTGTTGCAAAGTAGCGCTCTAGTATGAGCGTTCCAACGATAGAGCATATAATAGAGACATTAATAAATAAGTAATTTTACCCTTAATTAGAGTAATTAATACGCAACTCTTAAGGTGAATAATACCAAAGACTGTCGGCTCTCAGCCTCTATACAGCGCTACCAAAGCATAGACAAATGAACAATAGCAACACAGTGGATACATCAAATACACCAATGCCAGTTAGTTGCCTGTTTTCAACACTACAAGTTTTGGAGCATCATATTCATACATTTGTAGGATTACGCCCGCAACTTGTCAGTAGCTCATCTGACCTACTGATCAAGCTAGCGGTGAGTTAATCTGTATCTCAGTAGGTGTCATCGATGTCATGGTATTACCCACATGCAATGGAAGCAAAGCCAATTGTAAAACCAAACCTGCAGATACATCAAGTGTGAACTAATTACGAGCCGCTTATGCATTTAATTATGGTAAAAACACCACTACAGAGTTCGCTTTCACTGGCCCGACAGGCAGCTGGAACCCTTGCGAATTAACACTCTACGCCTGCGGTTCTAGTAGTGGCTCCGGAGCAGCCGTTGCCAATCAAGAATACATCTAAGGAAGTCTATGTTTTGTTACCTACGCAAACAATAGCAACCGAGGAGACGTTGGATGCAATTGTAAATTCGTTCAATGTTTTGCAACGACAGAGCTATAATGTAAGCAATCTTGTTATTCAGTGCCAACATTAGCGACATTGTGTCCGCCCATGGCACCATCATGAATGTCGAAGTACAAAATATCGAAGCCTAAAACTGAACTTGGCTTGTTGAATGACACATTCCAGATGGGAAAGATGACCACATGTCAGCAATTGCAATGCTTGTCCAAGCCACGATTCGATGTTGCAACCATCATCTCGCCCGATTCGACAGTCCGTACGACGTTAAAATTACTATCCCGTGGCTAATTTTCAAAGGGCAGGAATCCGCCCTTCCCGAGGGAGGTTTCCCATTGGTAAATGTCTATGTTTTGATCGTGGTGTTGCTTATCGCGGCATCATTGTGAAATGCTGCCCAGAAATGTGGGCTGTAGGTGGTAAAAATACTAGACACCATTAATTAGTGCGCTTGTTATTAATATCGCTTGATGAATGAAAAATATTGTATTCTAGGTTTTCTTAAAAATATATAATTATATGGCTACAGATGATTTTAGGTTTTGATTCAATTGAAACTGCATAGAGTGCTTCTAGCTATTTTGCTGTTTAGTGGGGCTAGCGTATCTGCGGGATCGAAACTACCCATTGACTTGCAGAGCGATCAATTTCACATTGATATGGATAGAGGCACACATATTTTGTCTGGAAACGCTTCACTCGTTCAAGGCGGTCTGTCGATCCATGCTGATCAAATTAAGGTAAAACTCGTTAGTGGAGCTATTTCAAGCCTATCCGCATCAGGTAGTCCACTACTTCTCGAAAACATCTCAGTAGCATCTTTACCAATGCGTGCCCATGCGAATTCGATTCAATACGAAACGAGAAAATGGACCTTGATTTTAACCGGCAATGTAAAGCTCATGACTCCCTCCTGGGAAGCAAAAAGCGATAGCGCTAAATATAACTTGCGCAGGCAGCTTATAACGCTTGTGGGAAATAAAATAAATCGAGTTAAAATTCGTTTTTACGCCATAAAAATCGCAAGCGAAAAAAAATAGTTTTCTAAAACATTAGTCACGTAGCCTCTAGTCGGTACTGACAAGTTAACTTATATAGCGCAGTGATCTCTGAAGATATCTACCGCCTAAGCCACAGCTTCTTTCCAAGACGCGAACGCGCTCGTTCGAAGTGCTCGATAATGTCGGGCAGAAATTAGATGGCGACCCAGATTGAACAGATTGTAGACCGCTGCATGGGCACCCAGAAAACGTTGCG
>JBLIIE010000149.1:0-12137 GCA_047634635.1 Granulosicoccus sp.
TTTGTACATGTGCAGGGCAGTAACGTTACCGCCATGCACATTATTCACTCCAGTGATTCCAAGGGCGAACTTGAACGATTAATCTCGCTTGATGGAGAAGCTCGTGAGGTCATCCGGAATAATTCGCTGGTGACCTGTATCTGGCCCGGCACACAATCAGTTGTCATTAGTAAATCAAAGCCGCGTGACCTGTTGCCAAAATTGGATGCAAACCTGACAACGGGTAATCGGTACGCGTTTGAGTTTGGTAAACCAGATCGAGTCGCTGGAATTCCAACACACGTGGTCAATGTTATTCCGATGGACAAGCATCGTTATGGCTATCGCTTCTGGATAGATCAAACCTCCAAAATGCTGCTACGATCAATGTTGCTGGAAGGACACGATAAAATTGTTGAGCAAGTCCTGTTTACCGAAATTGAATATCCGGACAGCATCTCTCAGGCACGATTTGATATTTATCCCAACACCACGCAGCTCAGTTGGCTGGAACCCAAGCGCGCCTTGGCCGCATCAGGGTTACCCAAAGCCCTGTCTGATAAAGTTGACCGCGTTGGCTTTGCAGATTTGCCCATGGGATATGAAGAAGTCTCTGAAACATATTCGCCCATGCCGAGCAACAGCACACCGGTAAGCCATGTCATGCTGACCGATGGAATGGCATCAGTCTCTGTCTATGTGGAGTACCTGGCAAAATCTGAACACAATTTATCTGCGGTGGGTTTATCGAGCATGGGCGCTATGAATGCCTATGGCATGAGCCTGGAGAATGCCTTGATAACCGCTGTGGGCGAAGTACCAGCAGAGACTGTGCGTGCCATCGCAATGGCCGTCAAGATACGTCAGTGAAATTTTCTGTGAAACGACTGTGATACGAAGTGCTCGCGTGCTTGGGGACGCGCAAGCAGCATCAAAAGTGTTAGTTGAAGTGGAGGGCGTTAGTGCCTGCCAGCGTTGTGCAAGAGGGCAGGGTTGCGGCGCTGGAATTTTCAATCAGGGTACTCAGGCCACACGCTTAAACTGTTTTACAACGGTGCAGGTTTCAGCCAATCAAACCGTCGATATTGAAATAGAGGAGGCTGGCTCCAGCTGGCTATGGTTGGTTGCAGGAGCCTACGGCTTGCCTTTACTCGGCTTACTATTGGCCAGTCTTGCTGCTAGCTGGACGATGCCGGTAGCTGCTACGTTCCTGATGTTTAGTGAGCCTCTAGCTGACGATGCCGTAGTTGGTATTGCTGCTCTTCTGGGATTAGCTGGAGGGGTTATTGCATGGCGCATGTTATCTGCAACGGTTTTAGCGCGGCTTGAAACGGGTCTGTGCCTTAACTCTGCACGTATAGTGAACCACAATGCTTCATCCGTTACACCTATTGCTGGAAAGTCCTGATGAAATTTGATTTATTGAACCGTAGCCACTCCTTGTTGATGAGTCTTTGCGTAGGGTTAGCTTTTGTGCTGGCCATGTCCTTGCAGCCTGCGCAGGCCCAGAACGGTCTTCCGGATTTCACTACGCTAGTTAAGAAAAACCACAAAGCCGTTGTCAATATCAGTATCTCTCAAAGACCGGTTAAGGACTCGAGCCCAAGATTGCCAGGATCTGAAAATGGATCCCCCCTGGATGATCTTATCAAACGATATGAAGAGGAGAGAGGTTCTGGGCGTGGGCCTGATGGACCTTCACAGGGCCGTACTCAAGGCTCTGGGTTTATCATCAGTTCCGATGGTTTCATTTTGACCAATAATCACGTCGTTGAAGATGCAGACTATGTGACGGTCAGATTACACGACCGTCGACAACTAAATGCCGTTGTGATCGGAACCGATCCGCGCTCAGATGTTGCTGTGCTCAAGATTGATGCGGCTGATTTGCCGACTGTCAGCATTGGCAACAGTGACGAACTCGAGGTGGGTGAGTGGGTGTTGGCAATAGGTTCACCGTTTGGTTTCGATTTTTCAGTAACCGCCGGAATTGTCAGTGCTACCGGGCGAGCACTGCCCAATGAAAGC
This sequence comes from Granulosicoccus sp., assembly GCA_047634635.1. Classification (GTDB taxonomy): domain Bacteria; phylum Pseudomonadota; class Gammaproteobacteria; order Granulosicoccales; family Granulosicoccaceae; genus Granulosicoccus. Next base: position 2,008 of record JBLIIE010000149.1, read on the forward strand.
TATGTCCCGTTCATTCAAACCGATGTGGCGATCAACCCAGGCAACTCTGGTGGTCCGTTGTTCAACCTTGATGGCGATGTCATTGGTATTAATAGCCAAATCTACAGCCGTACGGGGAGTTTCATGGGTCTGTCGTTTGCCATTCCTATTGAGTTAGCCATGGATGTTGCTACTCAACTCCGTGCCAATGGACGAGTGAGTCGGGGTTGGCTGGGCGTTATCATTCAAGAAGTCACCCTGGAATTGGCTGAATCATTTGGCATGGACAGGGCCTACGGTGCGCTAGTTTCGCGCATTCTGCCCAATAGCCCTGCATCCCAATCAAATCTTCAAATTGGCGATGTCATTACGCACTTCGAAGGGCGTCGAATTGAGCGTTCATCTGGACTTCCACCGCTAGTTGGACGAATTCCTGCCAATTCTGATGCGAAAGTGCGAGTGGTCCGAGGCGGGGAGACGGTCGAGTTGATTGTGAACATTGGCAAACTACCGTCCAATGATGAAATTCGCAATGCCGCGCAGACCAAATTGGTTGAGCCGAAAAAAAATCCGTTGAAACTTACCGTCAAGCCACTACCTGATGATACTCGCGAGGCACTGGGAATTGATAAGGGCGGTGTTCTTGTTGCAGCCGTTGAAGATGATGGTCCTGCCTATAAAGCGGGTATTAGAGCGGATGATGTCATTTCCATGATCGACAATAAAGCGGTGGACTCCGCCACGGATGTGGAAAAGATCCTGGCACAACTTGATGGACGAAGATCGGTTGCCGTCCTGGTGCACCGAGAAGAAGGTCCGGTTTTTCTTGCGCTGCAAATTACAGATTAATAGAGAGCGTCCGTGCGTTGCTCACGCTAAATCGTATTTATTATGAGCAAACCGCAGTTGACGCTTCATTATCGCGAGGGTTGCCACCTTTGCGAGGACATGGAGCAACAGCTTTATGAGTTGCTCGAACCTGACAGCTTTAGCTTGATCCGGATCGATATCGATTCAGATCCCGTGCTTAGGGTGGCCTACAATATCCGTGTTCCGGTGCTTTCTTGTGACCAATTGGACGTCTGTGAACACTTTTTAGATCTTCATGCCTTGAAAGAGGCGCTTGCAGGCTACAATACTGCGTCACCATCAGAGAGCTGATGGCCTGTCTTGAAGATCCAGTCCTGTCGAACCCCTAACACATGCAGCAAAACATAAGAAACTTCTCGATTATTGCCCATATAGACCATGGCAAATCGACGATCGCTGATCGATTTATACAAGTGTGTGGTGGCTTGTCCGAACGCGAGATGTCCTCGCAAGTGCTTGACTCTATGGATATCGAGCAAGAGCGTGGCATCACGATCAAAGCTCAAGCAGTGTCGCTGGATTACAAGGCTCGAAACGGTGAAATCTATCACCTGAATTTCATCGATACTCCGGGTCACGTGGACTTCTCCTACGAGGTGTCGCGTTCGCTGTCAGCCTGTGAAGGTGCACTACTGGTGGTCGATGCCTCCCAAGGTGTAGAGGCGCAGAGTGTGGCTAATTGCTATACGGCTATCGAACAAGATCTGGAAGTCATTCCAGTGCTCAACAAAATAGATTTACCTGCAGCCGATCCCGAACGTGTAGTCGATGAGATTGAAGAAATTATTGGCATTGACGCGCATGACGCGATCCATGTCAGTGCAAAAACAGGTGTCGGTATTGATGATCTGCTCGAGCAGCTTGTCGAGCGAGTACCGCCGCCCACGGGCGACCCCACTGCACCTGCCAGAGCACTGATTATCGACTCCTGGTTTGATTCCTACGTAGGCGTTGTTACGTTGGTGCGCATGGTCGAAGGCACGATCGATCGGCGCTCTAAAATACAGATCATGTCAACCGGGCGTACGTTTCAAGCGGATGACGTTGGTGTGTTCACGCCTAAGCGTAAGACCACAGATCGTCTCTCGGCTGGTGAAGTCGGGTTTATCATTGCCGGTATCAAGGAAATTGAAGCGGCTCGGGTCGGCGACACGATAACGCTTGCCCACAGGCCTGCAACTTTACCACTACCGGGTTTCAAGCAAGTTCAGCCACGGGTGTTTGCAGGTTTATTTCCTATCGAGAGTGATGAATACGAAAACTTTCGCGAGGCCTTGTCCAAGTTACGACTCAACGATGCTGCACTGCATTTCGAGCCGGAGTCTTCTACGGCTCTGGGCTTTGGATTTCGATGTGGATTTCTTGGCATGCTGCACATGGAAATTGTGCAGGAACGGCTAGAGCGCGAATACGATCTGGATCTGATCTCTACAGCACCTACTGTGGTGTATGAAATTCTGGATACCAAAGGCGAATTGTCCTATATCCACAATCCGTCCGAACTACCTATGATCAACGTGATTGCGGAGATTCGTGAGCCTATCATCAAGGCAAACCTATTGTTACCGCAGGACTATGTCGGTGAGGTCATTGGGCTGTGCGTAGAAAAACGCGGTGTGCAGGTGAGCATGCAGTATCTGGGACGACAGGTTCAGATGTGTTATGAGTTGCCACTGTCAGAGGTGGTGCTGGATTTCTTTGATCGTTTGAAGTCTGTGAGTAAAGGCTATGCATCCTTTGATTATGAATTCAAGTGCTTTAAGCATGCTGATCTTGTCAAAGTTGATATTCTGATTAATGGTGAGAAAGTCGATGCACTGGCCACCATCATTCATCGTGATCGTTCGCAAAGTCGTGGACGCGTACTGGCCGAGCGCATGAAAGAAATTATCCCAAGGCAAATGTTCGAAATAGCGGTGCAAGCAGCAATTGGCTCGCATATCATTGCTCGGTCATCTATAAAAGCACTACGCAAAAACGTTACCGCCAAATGTTACGGTGGTGATGTTTCCAGAAAGCGCAAATTGTTGGAAAAGCAGAAGGCGGGCAAACGCCGCATGAAGCAAGTGGGTAGGGTCGAGATCCCACAGGAAGCATTCTTGGCAGTCTTACAAGTGGATCGAAAATAATGCCTTCAAGCTGGGCAGACACAATCAATTTCCCGTTGATGTTGGTCATTGCGACCGCTGTGACCGGTATTATCTGGTTGATAGACAGTCTGATGTTTGCGCCCAAGCGCAAAGCGTCACTGCGTGCGGAGAATGGAGAGTTACCTTTGCTGGTTGAGTATGCTCAATCATTCTTCCCGGTTCTTGTGGTTGTTCTGGTACTACGATCGTTTCTGTTCGAACCGTTTCGTATTCCATCAGGCTCAATGATTCCAACGTTGTTAGTCGGTGATTTTATTCTGGTTAACAAATTTAGTTACGGTGTGCGGTTGCCGGTCATTAACAGCAAAATTCTCGATACTGGCTCACCAGAGAGAGGGGATGTCGCGGTATTTCGTTACCCCCAGGATCCAAAGCTTGACTACATCAAGCGTGTGGTCGGCCTGCCCGGGGATACTGTGGTCTACGAAAATCGGCAGTTCACCATTAACGGCGAACTCATGAAAACAGGAAACGACGAAGCTTACGTCAGTCCTATCGATGATCTACCTGTTCCAAAAGCCACTGAACGAATGGAAATTCTGAGTGGCGTCGAGCATGGAATTCTGGAATATACCAATGAATATCCAAAGCGTTCCGGCACCATTGTTGTACCCGCTGGGCACTACTTTATGGTGGGTGATAATCGCGATCGCAGTAATGACAGTCGCTTCTGGGGCTTTGTGCCTGAGGAGAATCTGGTGGGGGAGGCGAAATACATCTGGATGCACTGGAATGAAGGTGTTATCTGGAGTCGCTTAATGAGTGCCATCAGATAAGCCCTATTGGCTCTAAAGTTTGATCGGTATCACAGATCACCTAAATCTGCTTGCTGTGGCATGTGACTTACACACCATGGGCTAAGTTTGGGTTCAGCTCTGACTCTACTCTGACGATGTAATGGTTATAAACGCAAATCGCGTAAGTGCGGGTTGCTACTAACCATTCAACGGACGATCAGATTCGAACTATGTCTAGAGCGCACTTTCCTGGCCCCCAGAGGCAACATGGCATCGGTATGGTTACTGTCTTTGTCATGCTTGCCATCGGTATATTTCTTGGCATTTTTGCCATCAAGGTTGTTCCTCAATACATTGAGAACTGGACAGTTCAGAGCATTGTTCAAGATGCCGTAAACGACCCTGATTTGTTGAAGCAGACAAAGGGCAGAATCTACACTCATCTGAATAAAGCCTATCGTCAAAATAATCTGTGGGATTTAAAAGCAGAAGACTCGATCACGCTTGAAAAACTAGGCCGCGACAAAGGCTATAAACTCTTGGTTAAGTACGAGAGGCGAGCTAACTTTATTCACAACATCTATCTGGTTACAGCATTCGAGGAGACGCCGGAAATAGAAGCTGCTCCTTAGTCAGATCTGGAGCTTTATCACGAACTGAACAGTTCTGACGCAGGAACCACCCAGAGACCTGTACACACTGGTAGAGTGCGCGCATGGCAGATACAAGCACATTGTGCGAGAAGCTCGATTACCAATTTACCAACGATGCCTTGTTAGTCGAGGCTCTGTCGCATCGTTCCTGTGGGGCGGTGAATTACGAGCGTCTGGAGTATCTAGGCGATGGCTTTCTGAACTTCGCCATAGCCTCCGAAGTTTTCCACCATTACCCCGAAGAGGACGAAGGTGCACTAAGCCGTTTGCGAGCCAGCTTAGTTCGCCAGAGCACATTGGCTGATATTGCGCGTGAACTCAAACTCGGCGATTATCTGAATCTTGGCGTAGGTGAGCTGCGCAGTGGTGGGTTTAAACGCGACTCAATACTGTCTGACGTTGTCGAATCGATTATTGGCGCAGTATTTCTGGATGCCGGGTACGAACGGGCGCGGCAGTTGGTTTTGCGCTTATATGGCGATCGCATAGAGAACCTGCCACCCGCTGCCGAATTAAAAGATCCCAAAACACGTCTCCAGGAATGGCTGCAGGCACAAGGATTAGATCGTCCGGAATACACAGTGGTGGATACCACCGGAAAATCTCACGATATGCGCTTTACGGTGACCTGTAAGTTGGTCTCCCCTGAGTTGTCGGTCACCTCTACGGCAACAAGTCGGCGCAAGGCTGAGCAAACTGCTGCGGCACGAATACTTGAGAAAATCCGCTCCCTACCTGAGAGCTAGTGTCACAATTTAATAATGGTGTGATCAATTGAGGCAACAGATTGCTTTGAAGCGAGTAAACTGTCTCATGATCACGAATATTCAGGCGACTTAATGACCTATTGCGGTGTTGTATCTATTGCCGGCAGACCTAACGTGGGCAAGTCGACCTTGCTTAACAAGCTGATTGGGCAAAAGCTCAGCATCACTGCGCATAAGCCGCAGACTACCCGCCACAGTATTCACGGTATTCATACCGAAGGTGAGCGTCAAATCATTTATGTGGATACCCCGGGTATCCACGTTTCTGGCACCCAGAAGCTTAATCAGGTGCTCAACCGCACAGCTTCATCCTCGCTTCACGACGTTGATGTGGTGATCCTGTTGTTGCAGGCCATGGTCTGGAACGAGGACGATCAACGTGCCTACGAGCTCGTGAGTAATTCTGGCGTGCCGTTTTTCATTGCCATCAACAAGATCGACACCATCAAGCACAAGAAAGATCTGCTGCCATTTTTAACCAAAATCCCCAGGCACGAACGTCTTCGGGACGTCATGCTCATCTCGGCTCGTAAAGGTTCGGGAGTCGATGCCTTAGTGGAAGGTGTGGGTAAATTGATACCCGAGGCTCCTTGGCAGTTTGGTGCCGATGAATTAACTAATCGTTCATCACGATTTCTCGCCTCAGAAGCGGTCCGTGAACAGCTCACTCGCTTGTTGTCTGCAGAGCTGCCATACGCGCTGAGCGTTGAAATTGAAACTTTTGAAGAAAGTAAGGACTTGCTCCGAATTGGTGCTGTCATTTGGGTCGACAAAGCAAGCCAGAAGGGTATCGTTATTGGTAAAGGTGGTGCACAACTTAAAGAGGTTGGAACGCGTGCGCGCGCAACCATGGAAACGTTGTTTGACAATAAGGTATTTCTGCAACTGTGGGTGCGAGTCAAAGAAGGCTGGGCTGATGATGATCGGGCATTGCGAAGCTTGGGCTACGAAAGTCCCTGATATAACGCATGGATACGGATGGTAGCGTCAGTTCGTCCCTGCAAGCGGCCTACATTCTTCATTACAGGGAATTTCAGGAATCCAGTTTTATCGTGGATGCGTTCACGCTGACTCATGGCCGTATTGCCTTGGTTGCCAAGAGTGCGCGAAATTCAAAACCTAGAACACGGGCGTTGTATCAGCCGTTTCGTCCCTTATTGCTGTCCTGGGTTGGTGCTGGAGATTTGCGAACCTTAACGGGTATAGAGGAAAGTGGACAGGCGCTGGAGATGGCTGATGCTGAACTTGCCTGCGCTTATTATTTAAATGAACTCGTGCTGCGGCTGGCTGGCAAAGATCAGCCTCAGGCAACGATCTTTGCGTACTACTCGATGGCGTTGGAACAGTTGGCCAGTCAGACTATTTCTATTCAGGAAGTGCTTCGTACGTTTGAAGTTCAACTGCTCGATGGTCTGGGTGTGTTACCCAATTTTGCTTATTGCACTGGCGATGGACGGGCCGTGGATCCATCGCGCGAATACCGTTATCACCCCGCAAATGCGATAGCTGTGGTGACCAACCGGCCTGCTATTGTACAAGGCGCTGATCAGGATTCTGCAGAGGTGGTGCAAAACACCTATCTGGGGCTTCAGAAAGAAAAGCATCGTATGGGTGCAAGTGATAGTCGAAACCCTAACATCCAGGCTGACGGCATGACTCGGGACGAAGGGGTGTTGGTGGACGGCTCGACACTGATTGCTTTGTCCGAGCTTGAACTCTCTGATGCGACCGTTTTAAGCCAAGCTAAACTGCTCATGCGGCATGTACTGCGAGTACACCTTGGCGATAAACCTCTACGCAGTCGTGAGTTATTCGATTCTCTCGTGAGACGAAAATAGGTTTGACCCTAGGTTGCTTGTAGAATAAGTATCACGCTAGCAACGATAGCCAATACCCCAGTAAGCTCCCGTCGCGTCACTTTCTCTTTAAAGAAGAAGGTGGTTAGCAACAGGGTAAACATAAATTCGATCTGACCTAATGATTTTACTAAGGCAGGGTTTTGCAAGGTCATTGCGGTAAACCAACCCACTGAACCCAGCGCGCTAGTTAAACCGACAAACCAGGCAAGTTTAATGCGCTTTCGTATGGCGAAAAATTGCTCTCTCTCGCGTACTGCGATGTAGGCCATACACATGATGGCTTGAGCACTGACCATAAAGACCAGTGTCACAGCTGCGCTTTTCAATGCGGGTAGTTCCAGGCTAAGGCTTGCTTCTCGTAGCCACAGAGATGTCAGTGCGAACGCGGTGCCAGACAAGGTGCCCAATACGACATTCATGGGTTCCCATTGTCCGGTTTTGGTTGGAATGCTTACGATAAATATACCTAAAACGCCAACAGCCACCGCGAGCCAGCCTAAGGCTGACAGCGCACTACCAAATAGCAACATGCCAAAAATTGCCGTTTGAATAGCTTCGGTTTTGGCAAAGCTTGTACCTACAGTAAAATTTCTGAAGCTGAAACACTTAACTAACAGCACCGTGGCAACGATCTGGGCAACGCCTGCCATCAGTCCATAGATGATGAACCTTGTGTTGGTCAGCGCCTCTGAGAATAAATCAATCGCCGTAAACTGACTGATAAACAGCAAGTACGCGATGGCAAAGGGCAAGCCGAACACATAACGTACAAGCGTTGCACCCATGGGGCTGACGGTGCTGCTTATCTGTTTTTGACCCGCCGTACGTACCGCTTGCATGATGGCCGCAAGTACGGTGAATGCGATCCAGGCATTCATCGGTGCATATGTTTTAAAGCGACCGTCATGTCAATCTATAAGACCTGTATTGGACAGATCTCATCATAAAGGAATTGCCTGGCTTGGTTACTACAGCTGTGGGCTGATGGTTAAGCTCACCTGACCTACACGAAATCCCCAGAGTCCTACGACAGCGTCATTACGAATCACACCATCAGTTTGCTTGACTAATACATCTTTAAAGCTGACTTTGCGACCCGGTGTTCCATCATCATTAGGAATGGCCATGATGTATTCAAGCCTGAATGCTTTGCCATCCTGATAGCCGCGAGCAGTACCGACAACATCTTCACGTATGCCGCTGAATTCACCATTAGGTAATTGGGTGAACGTCCATGTTTTACGCTCTTTAACACCGTCGGCATATTCGAAATCCTCAATGAGTGTCAGTGCCTCTCCATCCCAGCTGCCAGCCAAATAGGCAATAAAATCTCGGCTAGTGCCGTCTACAGCGCTGAAATTCCCGGTTCCCACCAATTTGCCGACAAGATCCGTTTGGAGATTGAACGTGTCCAATGGGCCCGGTGGTAAGGGCGGCTTTGAAGCGCAGCCGCTGAGAATGAACGTCAGCAGTGTTACGCTAGCGACTCGCCACGTTCGAGATAACAAGGTTTTAGGTGTATTCATCTTTGCCATGTGCGGTTTAAGGTGGTTATTCGAACGAACAACAAGGATATTGCCAATTGATGAGTATTCACGATCTATTCATGGATGCTGAAAACGTACTTATGTGCGCTGAACCCGTACAGAAAGCGACTGCCAGTATCGAACTGTATGCAACATGGCGTGGATTGTCTCAAGATCAGTCGTCTCATGTAAGCGGTGCGCCTTCTGCCTCTGTTGTACGAGTATTGGAGGCGCCCGGACGCCCCGAAAAACCTGAGCTGGTGGAGGCGCGATCTCTGCCACGTCGTGGAATGGGCTCTCATGCTGGAAGAGTAGGGTTAGTGCACTCTCTGGCTCATATTGAATTTAACGCTATCAACCTGGCGCTAGACGCGGTTTATCGGTTCCGTGCTATGCCGGCCGATTATTACGAAGATTGGTTGCGGGTTGCCTCCGATGAAGGTGAGCATTTCATATTGTTGCACGAACGTTTGCTGAGTCTGGACTCACACTATGGGGCCCTTCCCGCTCATGACGGCTTGTGGGATATGGCCCGTCGTACCGATCACGACATTCTGGTGCGCATGGCCTTGGTGCCGCGTATCCTTGAAGCGCGCGGGCTGGATGTGGCGCCACCAATGATCGTGAAACTTAAGCAGCTAGGTGACGAAAAAACTGCAGCGATACTGCAACGTATTTATACCGATGAGATTACTCACGTAGAGGTGGGTAATCGCTGGTTTCGACATATCTGTGAAGAACGCAAGCTGGACGGTACTAAAGTGTTTCGTGACTTGTTAGAGGGCGAGAACAGTGCCTATCTACGAAGCCCCTATAACCGCGAGGCTAGATTGCTTGCAGGGTTTAACGAAGAGGAGCTGGCGCTTATCAAGGAGATGGAAGAGGAATACAAAGTGGCCAGTCAGAAGTGAGCTAGCAAAACTCTGACATTTCAAAACCTGTTGCCGACCAACGCAGATACTTTGCATGCTTAGGGTGCCAGTCACCCACCACGTATCGAGTTGCCTCTAACGAGGGTAACGGGTGTATGGCTGGGCGATGCGTATGTCCGTGTATCAATGCGCAGCACTGCGCGTCCTGTACGCAGTTGCTGACAGCGTCTGCATTGACATCCATGATTGCGGATTGCTTGTGTGTGTTGGCATCAACACTGGCTTTTCTAAGTGCTTGTGCCTGTTGGACTCGCGCCTGGATAGTTTGGCCTAAAAAGTTTTCTTGCCAGGCGGGTTGTCGAACCAGGCTTCGAAACTTCTGATAGTCAGTATCGTCCGTGCACAAGGTGTCGCCATGCATTAACACGACTTTCGAGGCACCGAGTTGCACAGAAAACTGGTTCTGGGTCACAAGGTTAGCGGTGGCAGCGTTGGCAAATTCTTCGCCCAACAGGAAATCTCGATTACCTAGCATCACTGTGAGGCCGCAGCCGTGTTGGGAGAGTTGGGCTAATGCATCGATAAAGCGTGCGTGTGCAGGGATACCAGCATCATCACCCAACCAGTATTCAAATAGGTCGCCCAGAATGTACAAATGATCGTGGCTCTGCGCTAAGGTTAAAAATCGCAGAGCCAGATCATAGGTTGTAGGGTTGG
>JBLIIE010000150.1:0-12133 GCA_047634635.1 Granulosicoccus sp.
GACTCACCGTCAATTGAAACAACAACATCACCAGGCTGGAGACCTGCAGCTTTCGCTGCCCCCCCGTCAACCACTTCGCCGACAATAGGATCGACTTCAGGCCACCATGCTCGAAAGCCTAGATTAGCAACGGCATCACCGTCAGCATTGAGCATTTGATCTTGTGTCACAGGTAATTTTCGAAACACCTGTGATCCCGATGCATCTTCGACCTCAATCTCAAGAGGTGCCGTAGTATTTATGGAGGCATCTAGCAGTGCTATGCGTGCATCTGTCCAGGTCGGTGTTTTTCGACCATTGACTGACACAATACGATCTTCATATTGAAAACCTGCGTCAGCTGCTGCTGACCCCTCCACTGGCGCTCCAACTAACGGAGCTACACCACTTATGCCAATCATCATAACGATCCAATAAGCGACAATAGCAAGTAAAAAATTGGCCATAGGTCCTGCCAAGACGACAGCACTCCTTGCCCACAACGGTTTCCTATTGAAGGATCGGTGTCGTTCAAACTCAGCAACAGGACCCTCGCGTTCATCGAGCATCTTCACGTATCCACCTAACGGTATGGCGCCCACTACATATTCTGTACCGTCTACCTTGCCGCGTCGGGTATACAGCGCGTGGCCAAATCCAACCGAGAACCGGAGTACTTTTATCCCCACACGGCGCGCGACCCAGAAATGGCCATACTCGTGGATAGAAACAAGAATCCCTAGGGCCACGATAAACGCTAAAGCGCTGACGACTACATTGCTGAACATATAAAGATCATGATTTGAGAATTATTATTTGTTCAATTATCAGCTAATAGGAGTCAAGCGGCGTTTGACGCTATCCAAGCAGTCGCCGTTTCACGCGCGTTTTTATCTGCCTCAATAATAGTGGTCAAATCGCTTGCTGGGGATATTTTTGACAGGCTGAGCGTCTGTTCAACAATCTCAGCAAGTTGTAAAAATGCAACAGATCCGGTTAGAAAAGCCTCCACTGCAACTTCATTAGCCGCATTGAGTACCGCTGGCGCAGTTCCACCAGCACGCTGCGCATCGAATGCCAAACGCAGCAAAGGAAAGCGTTTTGTGTCTGGTTTTTCAAAATGCAGACCGGCAATTTCGAAAAAATTCAGCGGCTTCACTCCAGATTCAATTCTTGCCGGCCAAGCGAGACAATGAGCAATGGGTGTACGCATGTCAGGGCGGCCCATCTGAGCTAAAACGGAGCCATCCCGGTAGCTGACCATAGAATGAATGATACTTTCAGGGTGGACTACTACCTCGATGTCATCGGCTCCCACGGAAAACAACTGGCAGGCCTCAATGACCTCTAAACCCTTGTTCATCAGAGTCGCTGAATCGATAGATATTTTGGGACCCATAGACCAATTTGGGTGCTTCAAAGCTTGTTGCGGCGTTACAACACGGAGCTCCTCAATCGTACAATTACGTAATGGACCACCTGATGCTGTAAGCAATATTTTTTCGATTCCACTCGTATTGACACCAGTTGATGTCGCAGGCAGGCTCTGAAAGATAGCATTGTGCTCGCTATCGACAGGCATTATTAGAGAACCAGCATTGTCGGCAGCACTCATAAGTAGCTGACCGCTCATAACCAAGGCCTCTTTATTTGCCAGTAACAGACGCTTACCCGAGTTGGCTGCAGCAAAAGTGGACATAAGACCTGCGGCACCCACTATTGCAGCAACGACGGTGTCGACAGCTGCTGCCGAGGCCACTTCGTTCAAGGCATCGGGACCGAATTCTATTCGCACCTGCAAACCGTGGGCCTTACATTTAGCTTGAAGTTGATCAGCACCCACCTCGGTTCCAAGCACTGCAACTTGAGGATTGAATCGTACGCAGAGTTCGAAAAGCTCGTTGACACGCGAATGCGCTGTTAACGCATAAACGCTGTACTTATCAGGATGTCGAGATATGACATCTAGCGTGCTTTTCCCTACTGAGCCCGTGGCACCTAATACGCTGATGACGCGCGGTGCAAACCCTGTACAGGGTAATAAATCAGACTGACTAGGAGACGGGTCGATGCCCAGACTCATAGCCAAACCCAAACAAACACAAATACGGGCAACGCCGCCAATACACCGTCAATTCTGTCGAGCACTCCACCGTGCCCTGGTAACAGTTGGCTGCTGTCCTTCATGTCTGCGGCTCGCTTAATACGACTCTCGTACAAATCTCCAATAACGGAGGCCGCAGCAGCAAGGACAGTAGCGATTACAAGCTTCACTCGGTTATCAGGAGCCCACGGCGCAACGATCAACACAACAATCAATACCGCCGCAGTGACGGCCAGGCCACCGAAGACACCTTCCCAGGTTTTACCCGGACTAATAGCCGGGGCCAGTTTGGTAGTGCCAAAACGACGTCCACTGAAGTAGGCGCCTATGTCCATCAGCCAAACGATACTCATGACGTAAAGAAGAAACCATGAGGATGCGAAAGGCACATAACTTCGCAAATCCTGAATTGCCAGAACACTAACAATAAAAATGAACGCCCCGGTTAGCAGCAACATTTCTCTGATCTTCGTAATGGGTTCAATACGTGGTGCGAGATAGAACATCGCAGGCACACTGGCCCAGAACAAAAATGCCACCAGAAATATCCACCGGGTCGTATCAACGTTGTACGGTAAGTACAGCATTATCAGTGCGAGCAGGCCAACAATCGCAGCAAAAGCAGTTTGGACAGTTTCATCTTTGATTCCACACATTCGCCCCCATTCCCAGGCTGCAGCTGCCACAACGAAGGACAAGGACAAGGCGAAGACATCAACAGAGGCCGAAGCAAGGTCTGCTGCGAATAAAACCAATAATATTACGCCAGTAATAATTCTAGATCTAAGCATTGGTATCCTGCACTTGTTCGCCTGTGCGGCCAAATCGACGCTGTCGGCCCGCATAGAATTCGAGTGCCTGCCCTAATTCAACATCTGAGAAATCAGGCCAGAGCACATCAGTGAAATACAACTCGGTGTAGGCAAGGTGCCACAACAGATAATTGCTGATTCGCTTCTCGCCACCGGTTCGAATGAATAAATCAGGATCACAGATATCCGGAAGTGACACATGCGCCGAAAATGTGTCAACGTCTATTGATTCTGGGTCTAACTGTCCATCACGGGCTTTGCGCGCTATTTTCTTGGTCGCGTTAACGATATCCCAACGCCCCCCGTAATTCACAGCAATTGAGAGCTTTAATCCGTCATTGTTGCCAGTCAACTCTTCAGCATGATTCATTTGCTCCTGTAGTTTTTTACCAAATGCTGATCGTTCGCCAATAAATCGGACACTGACTTTATTCTCATGCAGCTTACTAACTTCGTTCTTCAGAGCATGGAGAAAAAGATCCATAAGTAAGCCCACTTCTTTTTCAGGCCTATTCCAATTTTCACTAGAAAAGGCAAAAAGAGTGAGGGCTTCTATGTGCTCACGCACGCAAGCTTCGACTATATCTCGGGTAGTACGAAAACCGGACTGATGACCTGAGGCCCGAAGCAGCCCGCGTTTTTCCGCCCATCGACCATTACCATCCATGATAATCGCAACGTGCCGAGGTCGAACAGTTTCAGAAGATGACACTGGGTAATCTCTGTTGGGAAAATGGCTTTAAGACAAACACTAAGAAAATTCCAAAGACAAAGACTTAATTTAGACTTCCATCAAGTCAGTTTCTTTCTTTGCCAGCACCGAATCGATTTCCTTGATTGCAGCATCAGTCAGCTTTTGTACTGACTCTTCGCCCTTACGCAAATCGTCCTTGGAAATTTCTTTCTCTTTTTCCAGTTCTTTCAGATCGCTGTTGGCATCTCGACGAATGTTTCTCACGGCGACCCGGGAATTCTCAGCTTCGCCTCTCACCATTTTGACCATATCCTTGCGGCGTTCTTCAGTCATAGGTGGCACGGGTACTCGAATAACTGTGCCGGCAGTGTTTGGATTCAAGCCTAAATTTGAATTGATGATGGCCTTCTCAACAGCGGGTACCATGGATTGTTCCCACGGAGTAACCGTAAGCATTCGCGCATCTTCAGTGTTGATATTGGCGACCTGGCTCAATGCAGACTCAGCGCCGTAGTAGTCAACTTTCACACTTTCCAACAAACTCGGGTGAGCCCGCCCAGTGCGCATGCGTGAGAGTTCGTGCTCAAGAGACTCAGCCGTTTTACCCATGCGAGTCTTGGCATCTTTCAAAATATCGTCAATCATCACTCAGTTCCACTAATCCAGTTGCTTAACCGTTGTACCCACATTTTCACCCATAATCAGGCGCATAAGGTCACCACTTTTGTTCATGTTGAAAACTTTCACAGGCAAATTGTTGTCACGGCACATCACTAATGCAGTCTGATCCATGACGCCTAATCTCTTTAGTATCGCCTCATCAAAACTAACTTCATCGTATTTTACAGCGTCATCATGCTTCATCGGATCTTTATCGTAGATCCCATCGACTTTAGTCCCTTTAATCATGATGTCTGCGCCCACTTCCACAGCTCTCAAGCTAGCAGCAGAATCGGTCGTAAAAAACGGGTTTCCGGTACCTGCCGCAAAGAGAACAATTCTACCTTTCTCTAGGTGGCGTACTGCTCTGCGCCGGATGTAGTCTTCACAAACCGAGTTTATTTCCAAAGCCGACATGACTCGGCAGTAAGCACCCTGGTTTTCCAGGGCATCTTGCATCGACAGACAATTGATCACGGTTGCAAGCATTCCCATGTGATCTCCGGTAACTCGATCCATGCCGCCTTCAGCCAAGCCTGCGCCACGAAATATATTACCACCACCGATAACCAAAGCCACTTCGACACCGATATCGCTGATAGCTTTGACCTCAGAAGCGAGACGGCGGATATAGCTAGGATCGATGCCGTAATCCATCTCCCCCATCAGCGCTTCACCGCTGAGTTTCAACAAGATTCTCTCGTACGCAGGACGTGCAGTTTCCATTTGATGATGACTCATGCGTTTGCACCGGGCAGTCGAAGACCCGAATGCGTTGATACAAAAAAGCCGGGAACAAGCCCGGCTTCGATAAATACAATTTTAATCATAAAAACAGAACTGAACATCATTTTCTTCGTGCTGCAATGCGATGAAGAAGAATGATGCACTCGTGATTACCTGCTAACCAATATTGTCTGCGTTTCCAGTCAGCTTAGGCGCCGCGAACTTGGGCCATAACTTCATCTGCAAAATTCTCTTCCTTCTTTTCGATACCCTCGCCTACTTCTAAACGATAGAAATTGGCAACTGATGCGCCCTTTTCCTTCAGTAGCTGAGCAATGGTCTGGTCTGGATTCTTAACGTAAGGCTGACCAACTAGAGTAATTTCTGCCAAGTATTTGCGCATCCTACCAATGACCATTTTTTCAACGATTTCTGGTGGCTTACCGCTTTCAGCAGCCTCTGCAGAAAATATCGACTTTTCTTTTTCGACAAGCTCAGCAGGCACGCCTGACTCGTCAACACATACCGGCTTACTTGCTGCGATGTGCATAGCGATGTCTCGCGCTAGTTCAGCATCACCACCGACGACTTCACAGACGACACCAATACGACCACCGTGAGAATAGGAACCATAAACACCTGCATCACTGGTCCCAGAGACACTGCGGCGGACCTGAATATTTTCGCCGATTTTGGCAACCAGTGTTTTGCGAACTTCTTCTACCGCTTCACCGTCAATGGTCAGCTGATCGACACTCTCAGGCTTCTGATCGAGAACGGCAGCAACAATTTTCGCCGTAAATGCGATGAAATCTTCTGCTTTAGCAGCAAAATCTGTCTGACTGTTGATTTCAATCATGCCAAAGCTCTTTGAATCATCGCTGAGCTGGATGGCAACGGTTCCTTCTGCGGCAGTATTTCCAGATTTTTTGTCAGCTTTCGCCAGACCAGAAATACGCATAGCCTCAATTGCGGCTTCCATATCACCGTCAGCTGTAGTTAGCGCTTTCTTGCACTCCATCATGCCGGCGCCAGTGCGCTCACGCAGCTCCTTAACCATGCTAGCCGAAATGGCCATGTTCGTTCCCCTATTTGAATCTGTTGTCCAGCCCTCCTTTTGGGATCGGGCCGAACACTGGTTGGAAGTCAGTGCAACCCCACCGGATGGGCAGGGACCACATTATTACGATCTAAAAAGCGCCCTTTCGGGCGCCTGAACAGCTTATGCCGTTGGAGCAGAATCACCTGCTGCTGGTGCAGCTTCTGCTGCTTCTGCTGCTGGTGCTGCTGCTGGTGCTGCTTCTGCTGCTGGCGCAGCTTCTGTCCCTTCAACTTCTCCTGCTGGAGCTGCCATTGCATCAGCAGCCGCTGCAGTTTCTTCGTCCATTTTTCCAGTAGAGCGCTTACCGTCTTGAATAGCGCTAGCAATAGCTTCTACATAAAGCTGGATGGCACGAATAGCGTCATCGTTACCTGGAATAACGTAATCAATACCGTCAGGGGTGTTGTTGGTATCGACAACACCAATAACTGGAATACCGAGCTTTTTGGCTTCAGTGATAGCTATACGCTCATGACCAACATCGACAACGAACAGCGCATCGGGGAGGCGTTCCATATGCTTGATGCCACCCATGCCACGGTCCAGCTTTTCGTATTCCCGAGTCAGGCCCAACGCTTCTTTCTTGCTAAGTCGCTCGAAACTGCCGTCTTCACGCATCGCTTCAAGTTCAAGCAAACGCTTCACCGATTGCTTTACTGTCTTGAAATTGGTCATCATGCCGCCTGACCAGCGTCGGTTGACGAAAGGCATGTTGCAGCTTTCAGCTGCTGCACGAACAGCATCACGAGCGGCGCGCTTAGTACCTACGAATAGAATGCGACCATTTTTGGAAGCAATTTTTCCGGCAAAGTTAGTGGAGTCGATAAGAGCCGGCAGACTCTTTTCAAGATTGAAAATATGGATATTATTTCGTTCTCCGTATATATACGGAGCCATTTTTGGTGACCAATAACGGGTTTGGTGTCCAAAATGCACGCCTGCTTCTAGCATTTGGCGCATAGTTACTTCAGCCATGGTTTTATCCTTTGATTGGGTTTGGCCTCCGCAAGCCAACCGCGACAGACCCAGAAAGAACATCCCTCAAGGCACCCGGTCGGGTTGAAACGACTTGCGTGTGAAATCCGTGCCAGCAAACTGGCTCCGGTCAGCCAGACTTTATAACACATTCCGAGCCAGCAATGTACACTATGTGCCTGTTAACTGCGTAGTAATCACAGTATGGCCATCTCTCTAAAAACGCCCGAGCAAATCGCCAAAATGCGAGTAGCCGGTCGTCTGGCGGCTGAAGTTCTCGACATGGTCACAGAATATGTTGTGCCTGGTGTCACCACGGATGAACTGAACGCCATTTGCCATAACCACATCGTAAACATTCAAAAAGGGATTCCAGCAACCTTAGGCTATCGGGGCTTCACAAAGTCGATATGCACGTCGATCAATCAGCAGATTTGTCACGGTATACCCAGCGACAGATCATTGAAGAAGGGAGACATAGTCAATATTGACGTCACCGTTATTAAGGACGGATGGTTTGGAGATACTAGCCGCATGTATCAGGTAGGCGCCGTTCAGCCTCACGCTCAGCGCCTTTGCGAGGCAGCCTACGAAAGTATGGTTAGGGGCATTGAAGTGGTCCGCCCTGGGGTAACTCTGGGAGATGTTGGACATGCTATTCAGGTCTTTGCAGAAGGCAAACATTATTCTGTTGTTCAAGAGTACTGCGGTCATGGAATCGGCTCAAGCTTCCACGAAGACCCGCAAGTACTTCACTTTGGCAAACCCGGCGATGGTGAACTACTTCAAGCAGGGATGACCTTTACAATTGAACCAATGATTAACCAAGGCAAGCGCCACGCAAAAGTGCTTACCGATGGCTGGACCGTAGTCACGAAGGATCGATCACTCTCAGCTCAGTGGGAGCACACAGTGCTTGTCACCGACAGCGGCTATGAACTTCTAACCATCTCTTCGGACGGACAGACGCTGTAAAATGAAAAAGGCGCAAATAGGTAACAGTTTACTCATTTCATCATCGTGAATCTCCCACCGCCACTGGGTTCGGCTGATTCAACTTCCCCCTTCAGGCATTCATTTTCTCGCACCGCCAACATTCTTAGCACTGTTAACGACCTATTGGAGCAACAAGCACCTGCACCGGATAGGTACCGTAATGCCCTAGAATTGGGACGTGTTGCCATTCACGACGAGTTTCTAAACGGCGCAGAATCAGCAACACTCCTAAGCTTGAGGACAGCTGTTGTCGATCACGTCCTTTGCTTGCTCTGGAATCAATACTCTGACGAGTTCCATGGCATGGCATTACTCGCTGTTGGCGGATACGGACGCAGCGAACTTCATCCTCAGTCCGATATCGACATTGCCATCCTGCTGCCGGACAGAGAAAATAAAAAACTCAAAGCCAAACAGGATGAAATCCTGTCGACATGGGTCACAGCACTTTGGGATCTGAACCTTGATATCGGACATAGCGTACGCACGGTCTCGGAATGCAAAACACAAGCTAGCGCGGATATAACCGTCATTACCAACTTGATGGAAGCACGCCTGCTTTGCGGCAGTGCCGAGCTCTTTGGCTCGATGCAAAAAATGATAAGCCCGATGAATATGTGGTCTTCGGAAGAATTCTTTGCAGCAAAAGTCGAGGAACAACAGAAACGATACACACGCTTTCAGACAAATGCTTACCGCTTGGAACCTAATATCAAGGAAAGCCAAGGTGGGCTTCGAGATTTCCAAACCATCGCCTGGGTGTGCCAGCGCCAGTTTGGCACTAGCGGCCTGGAACCACTAGTTTCGCGTGGACTTCTTGAGCCTCATGAACTGATTACTTTGCGCGAAGGTTTGGAACTACTTTGGCGGATCCGCTACCTTTTACATCACGTCACAGGGCGTCGCGAAGATCGTTTATTATTCGACCATCAGAAAGAAATAGCCCATGCATTTGGATACACCAATGACACAAACAATCGTTCTATAGAAAAGCTAATGCAGCAATTTTATAGAACCGTTATGTCACTGCAACGACTTAATGAAATCCTTCTCCAGGGTATAGGCGGCATTATCAGCGGAGTTACCGCAGCATCTAACGTGGAGCCAATTAATTCGCGCCTGCATCTCCGTAACGGTTTTCTTGAAGTTACTCACGACAATGTATTCAAAGAGCAACCGTCAGCCTTACTCGAAATATTTTTGGTGTTTGGCAATACACCTGAGGCTGCCAATGTTCGCTCCCATACGGTACGGTTAATTCGTGCAAACCTGCCACTCATTGATGACGAGTTTCGTCGCGACCCTATCGTCAAAAAACTGTTTGTTGAGATATTCAGCAATCCGAACAAATTAACACGAACTGTTCGCTTGATGAATCGGTACGGGGTCATGGCGGCTTACTTACCAGCCTTTGATAAGATAGTCGGTCGCATGCAATACGACTTGTTCCACCTATACACAGTTGATGAACACACGATATTAGTTATTAGAAATTTACGACGAATGGCGTTACCTCAATTTGCAAAAGAATTTCCTCACGGAAGCAGCATATTCGAGCAAATAGAACGCCCTCACGTCCTTTATTTGGCGGCCCTGTTTCACGACATTGCTAAAGGACGTGGTGGCGATCACAGTGAACTCGGTGCCGAGGACGTGAGAGTTTTTGCCAAAACCCATCAGCTCCCACCACGAGATGCAGAGCTAATGGAATGGACGGTAAGGTACCACCTGCTCATGTCAATTACAGCCCAGCGCAAGGACATTGACGACCCAGAAGAACAATTGGAATTTGCAAAACAAGTAGGCAGCATTGAGAAACTGAACCACTTATACCTACTTACCATTTCTGACATTCGCGCCACAAACCCTGAGATGTGGAATTCATTTAAACAAAGCTTGATTCAGTCCCTATACCGGCATGCGTATTTAATATTAAAACGTGGATTGGACGATCCGCTTGACGCTGAAGATGTTATTAAAAGGCGACAAGCCCACACCCGAACACTGCTAGAAGACTCACTTGATGAAGATCCGAGGGTTGAATTGTGGCACTCTCTGGGGGATGACTACTTCAGGCAATACCAGGCAGTTGAGATAGCTCGACACACGGAAATATTACTCGCAAACAAAAATACCCCCTGGCCCCTAGTCTCCATACGGTATTCGCAATCTCGGGGTTCCTCTGAAATTCTAATTTACACCCCTGATGACGATGCTTTGTTTGCATTGATTACGGCTTTTATGGAACGACAACAGTTGAACATACTGTCAGCCACAATCAACACAACCGCCAGCGGATATGCTTTAGATACATTCCATGTCCTAGACGACACTAATCTTCCCATTGAATCTATTGAGCGCGTAGAGCAGATTCAGCAACAACTGATCAAAGAACTCCGCTCCCCTCAAAAAATCTTAATTGCTGGCAACCAAAGACCTTCTAGACAATTGCGTTACTTCTCTATTTCAACACAAGTTGAATTCGTGGCTGGCGAAAAAGAATTTACTGAGATGCACATTACTGCTGCAGATCGTCCTGGCATTTTGTCCGCCATTGGCCAGATACTAATGCAAGCCGGGATAATCGTAAACGCCGCTCGAATAACCACATTGGGAGAACGGATTGACGACGTATTCTCACTTTCAACTGGGGATGGAAAACCATTGACTGACGCCGATCAAGAAATGCTCAGCGATCTATTAAAAACAGAACTATGAATACAAAACTTAGCGATACCGTTTCCCTGCTGGCAGAGCTTGTGAAACGCGATTCAGTTACACCTGACGACAAGGGGTGTCAGGAATTACTTGGAAGGCGACTCGCAACCGCAGGCTTCAAACTCGAGCAAATGCCATCCAATGGGGTCACTAATCTTTGGGCCAGACGCGGCGATAGTGCACCTCTTCTGGTTTTTGCAGGACACACCGATGTAGTTCCAACAGGCGACGTAACTAAGTGGTCATCACCACCATTTGATGCCATCATCAAGGATGATCACCTCATAGGCCGCGGGGCTGCAGATATGAAAGGCGGGGTTGCTGCGATGACTATTGCCATTGAACGATTTATTGCAAGCGGATGCCACTCACATGGCTCAATTGCGATCTTGCTGACAAGTGATGAAGAAGGGCCGGCAACCGATGGCACACGAATAGTCGTAGATCGACTGCAAGCACGTCAGGAACAGATCGACTATTGCATTGTTGGCGAGCCAACCAGCACTGACAAATTAGGCGATGTCATTCGCCATGGTAGACGCGGCTCGCTGGGGGCTACAGTCAGCGTTCGTGGCAAACAGGGCCATGTGGCCTACCCTCATCTGGCAGACAACCCAGTTCACCGCGCAATGCCTGCCCTAACGAAATTGGCAGACATCGTCTGGGATAATGGAAATGATCATTTCCCACCGACAACCTTGCAGATTTCCAATATTCATGCAGGCACAGGTGCTACAAATATCATACCGGGAGAACTGACTGTCGAATTCAACCTGCGCTACAGCCCAGAGACGAGCATTGAACAGATTAAATCTACTGTGCAAAAATTGTTTATTGAACATGACTTACACACCGATATAAGCTGGAAAGACAGCGCCCATCCGTTTATAACAACACCCGGCACGCTGACAGATGTAATGCAAAAAGCTATCGGTAAAGAGCTAGGCATCACTGCAATGCTGGATACCGGCGGCGGCACCTCCGATGGGCGCTTCATAGCACCTACCGGTGCACAAGTAATAGAGTTTGGACCAGTCAACGCGACCATTCATCAGATAGACGAGCGCGTTAGCTGTACCGATATCGATTCATTGACCAGAATCTATGAATCTGTACTTCATCAATTGTTGGGCAAACAGGAGGAATAACACCATGGGCATGCTAGATGGAAAGCGTTTTATCATATTCGGCGTAGCCAGCAAGCGCTCTATAGCTTGGGGAATAGCGGCAGCCATGCATCGGGAAGGTGCAACATTGGCATTTACGTATCAAAATGATCGCCTAAAAGACCGGGTTATCGATATGGCCGCCGCCTGCGACTCAACAATGGTCATGCCATGCGACGTTTCTATTGATCAAGAAATTGA
>JBLIIE010000151.1:0-12117 GCA_047634635.1 Granulosicoccus sp.
CCGCGTTATTAAATGTAGCCTGTTCGACGATGGGGGCGTCGTCCGCTCCGGGAGGCTCTGTGCTTACGGGGGAATCCGAGTTATTGCTCCCTCCTCCACACCCGACCATTCCAAGTGCGAGCAAACCCAGCATGCAGAGCGTTAGCGGGTTGCGGCTAGTAAAATACTTCTGCATCAAACACATTCCTGAATTTTCTGGCACTCGAGAAGGCTCTAGAAATCCGACCGAGCAGGCTAATTTAATCGCGTAGAGTAGCCTATGCGATAACAATAAATCGCCTATGAATCCCTAACTGTTCATTGCCGGACAGATAGTAACGATTTAGCGACCCATCCAACCGCCGTCGACAGTCACGATAGTCCCGTGCAAATAGTTGGAAGCCTCAGAAGCCAGAAAGACAACAGGCCCTGAAAAGTCAGTCGGCACACCCCATCGGCCTGCTGGAATTCTTTCTAAAATGGCATCGTGTCGCTCATTATTATCTTGAAGTGCCTGAGTATTATCGGTGCGAATGTAGCCTGGGGCGATCGCGTTCACGTTGATGCCTTTGGATCCCCACTCATTAGAAAGCGCCTTGGTTAATTGACCAATTCCACCCTTGCTGGCGCTGTAGCCTGGCACCGTGACGCCACCTTGAAAGGCTAGCAATGAGGCCATGAAAATAATCTTGCCATGCCCTTGCTCAATCATGCCACGACCAATTTCTCTAGAAAGGATGAACTGAGAAGATAAATTGACCTCAATAACTTCGTCCCACAGCGCGTCGGCGTGATCGGCAGCCGGGGCGCGTTTGATAATTCCAGCATTGTTCACAAGGATATCCACATACTCTGGACGTGATTGAATCTTAGTGATGAATTCGTTCAAAGCATCTCGCTTGGAAAAGTCACAGGCATATCCCTCAAAGCCTCTCCCCAAAGCAGTTATCGCACGCTCGATATCACTGCCAGATTCTTCAAGCGTTGCGCTAACACCGATTATATCGGCACCCGCTTCAGCCAATGCAATAGCCATGGCCTTACCAATGCCTCGCTTGCAGCCAGTGACCAGTGCCGTTTTACCTGTCAGATCAAATTGCTGAAGTACGCTCATGCCCTAGCCTCCACCTTGCACACGTGTAGCTCGGTTCCGCAGATACCGCAGTTGGCAACGCCAATTCGTACTTTCCCAGAAAAATACTTATTACCTGTATAAAATGCGGCCGAAAGGATCATGAAGTTCTCCTAAACGTACTTTCAAGTGTAGGTTGAAGTTTTTCCCAATCGAACTGTACGCCAATGCCCGGTCCGTCTGGTGCAATGGCCAAGCCGTTCTCTACTACTAGCGGTCGGTGGGTATATTCGTCAATCGGGAAGGAATGGACTTCTAGCAGCCCGGCGTTAGGTTGTGCAGACACAAGACTGACGTGAAGCTCTTGCATACCGTGACTACAGACTTCAATACCGAACACGGCCGACAGTCTGGCAGCCTGCAACCAGCCTGTAATACCACAGCAATTGGACGCATCAGGTTGCAGGAAACCTAGTTTGGCTTGTTGCAAGGCATGCTCAAATTCATGATAGGTGTGTAGATTCTCACCCATCGCAATTGGAATATTCGTATTTTCTGCAATCTTGCAATAGCCTGCCAAATCGTCGGGAATAGTCGGCTCTTCGAACCATGTCAGGTCATACGGCGTAATTGCTCGAGCTGTCTTTATCGCCTGCTCAACGCTCATTGAGTAGTTTGCATCGACCATAAACAGCACCTCTGGTCCGATGAGTTCCCTTACCGACGCAATGCGATCGATGTCTTCGCTCAGCTCTGGCTGCCCTATTTTTATTTTGACACCGTTGAATCCTCTTTCAAGGTAACCCGCAACATTGGCCAATAATCTGTTTTTGGATAGATTTAGGTCGATGCCGCCACAATAAGCTCTGCATTTGTTGTCCTGTCCGCCAGCTAATTGCCATAACGGTTGATCGAATCGCTTACCGCGAATGTCCCACAAGGCGATATCAACCGCAGAAATTGCAAAGCTTGCGATTCCACCCCGCGCCACGTAATGAACATGCCATTGCATATTCTCGTTGATAGTCTCTACATCGGTAACGTCTTGTCCTATCAGCCAGGATGCCAGGTCGTGGTGCACCATTGCGGCGATGGAATGCCCACCTTTTCCTCCTGTGTAGGTATATCCGGTACCACGCTCACCAGAATCCAGTTCAACGGTTACCGTGACCAATTCAAAATGTGTGTGATTCCCATGCATGGCATCTGCAAGAACTTCTCTCAAAGGCACCTTGAATAAACAGGTTTCGATATTCCGGACGACACTCATAGCGTTGAATCCAAAGAATTTTCAAATTTGAAGGAAGCCGACAGGCTCCTTTACCAAACGACTATGACTACCGGTATTGTATGACAACACTCTATTGACTTGCTAGGCAATGTATTAATGTCATATTAAATCTCTATTGTCGTACGACATGGAAATGATATGGAATGTCGTAGGTGAATATCTTGTCAGACATAGAGTAAGCTTGGGAATCCACTTTACGAAACCAAACAACTCATCATGAATCCATCGACGTCCACCAAAAATATCGCCTGCTTTGGCGAGGCGATGGTGGAACTCATGCTAGGCGACGCTGGCAATGATAACGCGGCTCTGGGATTTGCTGGCGATACGCTTAACTGCGCGATCTATCTGAAAAGGCTGCTGGGAGAGTCAGCCCAGATAACATTCATTACGAAACTCGGCCAAGATCCTTTATCGATAAGGACGAAAAAATTCATAGAATCCGAGTCAATTGATACGTCCAGAATTGAACAGTCACCTACCCGCTCAATAGGTCTCTATGCAATAGAAACTGACAAGTTAGGTGAACGTACTTTCAGTTACTGGCGTGGTCAATCAGCTGCCAGAACCTTATTTCAAACTCAGGACGGCAACGATTTTTCTGTTCTCTCTGGATTTGATGTGCTCTGTTTTTCAGCCATCTCACTAGCAATTCTTCCAGCTAATACGCGTCGCGCACTCCTTAGCGAATTGTCGAGGCTGCGAGCTGAGCACGGCGTTCGTATTGTTTTTGATTCCAACTACCGCCCAGCATTGTGGGAAAGCGTCGAATCTGCGAGGGAATTCGTTGCTGATGCATGGCGCGTCACTGACATAGCATTGCCGTCTATTGATGACGAACAGCAACTTTTCGAAGACGTGGACGAAGCAGCTGTCGTGTCGAGGTTACAAAGCTACGGGATCACCCACGGCGCATTAAAAAGAGGTGCCCTGGGTCCAAGGTCGCTGCAACGACAAAACCCAGACTCATCCAAAATACAGCCACAATTTGCAACTGCGACAAAAATTGTTGATACGACGGCTGCTGGTGATAGCTTCAACGCCGGCTACTTAGGTCAGTTGCTGTTCAACCCCAGGTCCCGCTCTGGGCCCAAATCCGAGTACGACAATGAAGCTGCGATGCACGCCGGCCATGCTTGCTCAATTCGCGTTATTGCGAACTCTGGCGCAATTATACCGAAGGAATTGTGGTGAGCGACGAACGTGCGGCGGATGTAATCGCACGTGATCTTGAACGAAGGATCATCTCGGGTGAGTTAGCCAATAACAAACCATTGCCACCAGAAAAAGATCTGAGCAGTGAATATGGAGCGAGTCGAACCGTTGTACGAGAAGCCATAACAGCACTAACTAATCGGGGAATGCTGGAAAACCGGCCACGTTTTCGTCCAACTGTCAGAAAACCCGGCTTTGACGCTGCTTTTTCCACAATGGGTGGAATAGTCCAGAATCTGATGGGTGCCAAACAGGGCGTAGAAACGCTTTTTCAGAGCCGGGTATTTTTAGAACGCGCTCTGGTACGCGAAGCTGCAGTCCGGGCACAATCTGCAGATATTCGAGACCTCAGAGCTGCACTTGCCGCGAATAAGGAATCGATCAACAGCTCAGAAGAATTTCACGCAACCGACACAGACTTCCATAGAGTCTTCTATCAGATTCCACGCAACCCAATCTTCCCAGCCGTCCACGAGGCATATACCCAATGGTTAGCGGCGCATTGGAAAAAAATGGAGCGATCACCAGAACGCAATGCAATGAACTACCAAAACCACAAGGCAATTTACGAAGCCGTTCTCGAAAGAGATGCCGATGCGGCAGAATCGCACCTCGAAAGACATCTTGTAGGTGCTTGGGAGCAGATACAAGATACTTTTTAAGATGTAGAGATATCTTCGCGTCTTATGATCTGCACCCGTGTTGCTCCCGCCGCTTGTGCATACGCGTACCCATTCTGAACGGCAGTGGCTATTAAACCAGGAGCAACACAATCCCCTATTTGCTGTACTGTTTTTAATCCTGCAGATTTCCATGTTGATTCGGCACTGGACAATTCATTCCATAGCTCGCTGGTGGGTACACGAGACGTGGCTGTAACCAAATTAGCGCAAGGTATTTTTGTGATATTCCCGGAGTAGCAACACGCCAAAGCAAGCATGTCGTTTTCCATATTAGATACGTTATGTGACAGAACTAACTTAACACCGAGTTGTATTAATCGCTTTTGAATGCGACTTTGCTCCAGAGTCTGCTCAGTCCATGCAGCAACTACTGGCGACGGTGTCGCATACACAGTTTCAAATCCTGCCAGTGCGATCATCTCTGCGAGCACACTAGCCATATAAAAGCGGTCATCATCGAAAATAATTACTGGGCCATCTTTGTTCAAACAACTGATTCCAAACTGCATAAGATCATCAGGCGTAACCACGTTGTTTCTCATAAGGAAGCTTAGTGGCCGCCTGTTCGCTCGCCCCATCCCGTCACGCCTCCAACTGGAGCCAGTTGCGATGACGACATGTGGAATATCGTATTCCAATATATCTGATGCACTAAGTTCACTTTGTAGATACATGTTCACATTAGGCATTTGCCGCAACTGATGCAGGCGCCAGTCTCGCACTCTGGCCCAGGCATTGAGTCCTGGTAATGCACTTTCCAGTGTTACTCGGCCACCCCAACAACTACCTGACTCAGCGATAGTGACCGTCGCCCCACGCTGTCCCAACGCTCTGGCCGCTTCAAGCCCAGCAGGACCACCTCCAATAACAAGATAGTGCTCAGGTGTGGCCATGGGTTCAACATGCTCAGGGTGCCACCCACGCCGCCACTCCTCACCAACCACTGGGTTTTGGGTACAGCGCATGGGAACATTGGTGTTGTCACCGGTAATGCATATGTTGCAGCCGATGCATTCGCGTATATCGTCTATCCGACCTTCGAATATTTTCTTAGGCAGGAACGGATCTGCAATGGAGGGTCTGGCAGCGCCAACAAGATCCAGAATACCTTGTTTTACTACTCGAACCATGGAGTCTGGCGATGTATACCGCCCCACCCCAACGACAGGTTTGCTGGTTACAGATTTTACAAATGACGTGTACTTTTCCTGAAAACCTTCCTCAGAAAAACGCGAAGATTGACTGTCATTAGCCCAATCCGACAAATTAACGTCCCATAAATCTGGCTCTTCCGCCAGGGCCTCAATAATGTCTCGCCCTTCACCGTCGTGCTCCAATCCTTCGGACCCCAGTAGCTCATCAACAGGAAATCTGACGGCCACCGCACACGTGTCACCGACAACTTCGCGTGTATCTGCAATAACTTCACGGAACAAACGCAAACGATTACTTAAGCAGCCACCATATTCATCTGTTCGATGATTATGACGATGCAATAAAAAATGCTGAAGTAAGCTCATGTCATGCCCTGCATAGACATAAACGATATCAAAGCCTGCGAGTTTGGCGCGTTTTGCCGCATCCTTATGCCATTGTCGAAACGTCTTAATATCGCTTATTGACATTTCACGTGCATGCACAGGATCGTCTTGATAAACAATAGCGGCAGAGGGTGCAATAGGGATTTCACGACTATAGCGATTGGTGCTATGCAGGCCGTTGTGAACGAGTTGAACCGCTGCCAGGCTTCCGTGCGCATGAACTGCATCTGTCATTAAACGCAATGATGGGATATCGCGTTCATCCCATAGCCGACCCTCATTAGCTGGCGTCAGATCGGACGTCGGGTGGATTTCAGTTTCCTGAGTCGATATCACACCCCAACCACCTTCAGCCTTTATACCTCGGAATCGTGCTTCTGATTTAGGGTATCGATAACCCATACCCGAACAATGAGGTACCTGATAGAAACGATTAGGTGCCGTGACTGGGCCTATTTGAACTTTTTCAAATAGAACATCGTAGACAGGATCTCTACTCAACGTATTTACCCTCAATATTAATTTTGACCATCACTCTCAACGCCGACCATGACTAACTAATAGGTTAAAATAACTCGAAACATTAGAGCTAAATGCAGCTCCAACGGTAAACCAAATTCATGAAAAAATCCGAATACAAGAAATGGTCTAGAGCCGCTACTGACTGGTCTGCAAACTATCTCGAGAATATCGACAGTATGCCTGTCAGAGCACAGACCTCTCCAGGAGATATTGCCAAGCAAATTCCTGACAATCCGCCTGAAGCCGGCGAGACCATGGAATCCATTATGGACGATTTCGCTCGTATCGTACCCGAAGGTATGACGCATTGGCAGCACCCACGTTTTTTTGCCTACTTTCCTAGCAACGCCGCGCCTGCAGCAATGATTGCAGAGCAACTGGCTGGCAGCATGGCAGCCCAGTGCATGTTGTGGCAAACATCGCCAGCGGCTACTGAAATTGAAGTTCGTATGGTGGACTGGTTGCGTCAGGCAGTGGGTCTTCCTGAAGGCTTTGAAGGTGTTTTCCAGGATACTGCGTCTACGGCAACGTTGTGCGCAGTTCTAACCATGCGCGAAATCGCTCTAAACTGGCGTGGCAATAAGGAAGGACTCAGTAACTTGCCCACTACTCGCGTTTACGCTTCCAGCCGCACGCATAGCTCCATCGACAAAGCACTGTGGGTTGCTGGCATGGGACAGGACAACCTTGTCAAAATCGACACGAAAGACGATTTCGCCATGGACGTCGATGCCCTTGCAAAAGCCATTAAGGAAGATCGGGCTAATGGACTGCTGCCAGCGGGTATTGTGATCTGTGTCGGGGGCACCAGCATGGGTGCGACCGATGATGTTCGTGCCGTCTGTGAACTAGCCAAGACCGAGGGACTCTACACCCACATAGATGCTGCATGGGCAGGTTCCGCCATGATATGTCCAGAGTTCAGACATTTATGGGATGGTGCAGAGTTGGCTGACAGTATCGTGCTGAACCCACACAAATGGCTTGGCGCATCCATGGAGTGTTCGGCACATTTCGTCAAAGATCCTGCCTCGTTGGTAAAAACACTTGCTATCCAACCAGAATATCTAAAGACCTACGGCCAAAATGGCATTATCAATTTTAGCGAATGGTCAGTGCAACTCGGCAGACGATTTCGCGCACTCAAGGTCTGGTTCCTGTTGAGGGCTTACGGGCTTGAAGGCTTGCGGACAATGATTAGAAACCATGTGACATGGAGTGAAGAACTCTGTGTACGGTTAGAGAGTCAGCTTGATTTTGAAATCGTCACTCAACCTATTTTGTCGCTATTTACGTTTCGCTACACACCGAACATAGAAGGTATTGATCTGGATGAAGTCAATCGTAACCTGGTGGAAGCCATCAATGATGATGGGCGGATCTACCTGACTCAATCGATACACGACGGTGTCATTGTTATTCGTTTCATGACGGGGCAATTTGACATGGCTCATAACGATATCAATATCGCTTTTGATGTCGTTGTTGAAGTTGCTCGTGGGCTTGAGCTGAAAGAATAATAACTAAAGCAAAGAACCATCTCTCAATAAGCGAACAGGGAGTAAACCCCTGCTCGCGTCGCAGATGCTTAAGGTGCTGTCTCTCACTACAACAAAATTGTCACGATGGAAGGCCAGATGAGCAGCACACTAAGCGCTAGCAGCTGAATACCGATAAAAGGTAGGAACCCGCGGAAAATATCAGTTAGTGAGATATGCGCAGGTGCTACTGATTTCAGATAGAAAGCGGCTGGCCCAAATGGTGGGGACAAGAAACTTACCTGCATGTTCATACAGAACAGTACCCCAAACCAAATCGCTACATGTCTAGGCTCGAGTTGGCCAATGAAGCCGATTTCCTCGATCGGTAAGCGCTGAACGATCGGTAGAAACACAGGAATGATCAGCAGCACTATGCCCACCCAATCCATAAAGGCGCCCATAAATAACAAGATGAGCATCATGATCAGAATGACGGCCATTGTTGGCATTTCAGCACCAACGATGAGGTCCGCAATGTAGGTAGGACCACCTGCAAGCGTATAAGCACCCGCCAGTGCGGCGGCTCCAACTGTTACCCAAATGATGGTACCGGTGGATCGTAAGGTACGCATTAGGCTCACCCAGACTAGATCAACCGAGGCTTCGCCACGAAAGGCTGCAATAAGGAACACGGCAAGTGCCCCCATGCCTGCAGCTTCAGTGATGCCTGTGATACCACCATAGATAGAGCCGAGTACGATGCCTATCACCGTGAACGGCGGCACTAACCCTTTGCCATGATGCCAACCAAGCTTGGTGCGTTTTAGTCCAAACACCACAAGCATCAATATAAAACACACGACAACAATCCCGATTAGATAAGGCGCGTGACGCACCATGCCTAGTGCAGGTTCTTCAAAGTTGGCTCCATCTGAGACGTTGCGACCGGTCACTGTTAAAAACGCTAACCGTGCAAGCAGCAGAGTAGTAAAGCCCGTGACCACGATAGAGATGAAAGCGAAGAACGCTTTAAATTTGTCACTAGGTGGCAGATCGTCGGCGCGCGGTTCTGGAAGGGGCGCTTGCGAAGGGTCGAGACGCGTACGAATAAGGATGTATATGATGATGAAGGTTGCGAGCATGAAGCCGGGCAAAAATGCGCCGGTAAATAGAGCCTTAATTGATGTCTCGGTAATCAGGCCAAAGATAATCAAAACGATAGAAGGCGGAATCATCGTACCCAGTGAGCCAGACGCGCAGATGGTTCCGATAGCCAGGTTCTGGTTGTAGCCGAGGCGCAACATTTGTGGCAGCGCAATCAGTCCAAGCAGGACTACTTCGCCGCCGATAATGCCTGACATAGCAGCCATCAAGACAGCCATCAATGAGGTAACAACCGCAATACCACCACGCATGCGGCTCATCCAGAAGCTAAGGCTGTCGTACATTTTTTTGGCCACACCAGAGCGCTCTAGCAAAGACGCCATGAAAATGAACAAAGGCACTGACAACAGCACATACTCGGTCATTAGGTCGTACACCTTCTGCGTGAGTATATAGAGGGGGCCGGTGCCAGGCCTGCCCGTGAGCATGCCAGAGCCAAAGCTCATTGGGTCGGTGAAGAGCGTTGGCTCAAACTTCATGATCATGACAATCGCGGCAAGCACCGCAGAGGCAAATCCAAGCGGCATGCCAATGGCAAGCAAAAACAACAATCCTGCAATCAGTACGATTGATATAACACCGACGTCCATCAGTTTGCCCCTATGCTTTTCTTGATTGCTTCCAACTCTTCTTGGTCCACCAGATCCTTTTGCGTTAACTCGCTGGGATCGCGGCCCCAGTCAGCAATCAAATTGAGCAACGCTTGTAAGCTTATCAAAATAATTACGATCAAAATCATGGGCTGGATGGTGGCTGGGATAGGTGGATCGAATGCCGTACCGAACGTCTGAAATTTATAAAATTTATTGATAAATACTTGCTTGTAGCTGCCGAAAACCAGACAAAACATAAAGAACCAAAGCAGTGCCACCCAAATGGTGTCGCAGACGTGCTGCATCCAACGTGGCAATACGTCGTACAGGATAAAGATACGGATGTGACTTCGTTGCTGCATCGCGTAAATGCCTGAAAGCAGGAAGACGAACCCGCCTATCCACAGCGTTAATTCATTTGCCCAAAGTGTCGGTGCTTCTATTGCATAGCGCAAAAATACTTCATAGAGCATCACCAAAGTCATGGAGATGATTAGGATCATCGTGATACGGCCAATGAACATGGCGATCCTATCGATTCGACTGAAGTGAGCAAACTCCATTTGCGCTAGAACAACGCTGCGCGTACCAAAATAAAAAATGATGGGCAATAGAATGATTGCAGCCCAGTCGATAATGTCTGCAATACCACCGAACAGCCCAGGAAGATTTGGGCTCACATCTTTACGATGATGCATATCGTTGATGTGGTTTGATAAGTTGCTACCTTCTTCGTAACCCCAAAAATCGACAAGATATGCCGGTGCGTGCCATATGGCCCAGCCTGCGCAAAGCACAAAAAGGAACGGGACAACCCATTCCTTAAACCCGCCAGATTTTCCTGCCATTATGTGTAGCCTCGCAGCAGAGCGAAATGAATTCGCTCAATAAGTACTAAAAGCGCTGCCGGTCAATGGGAGCTGTACATCCCAGACGTGGAGCACTTGCGTTTATTCTTGGTTTTTTCTGTGTTCAAAACTGTACAGCGCTAACAATGACGGCAGACAATAATTTGCCTGCCGTCATTGAAACAATCACATAGCTAAGGTGCTATTTGATTAGTCTATTGCACCAATTTCTTTCAAGAAGCTAAGGTGAGAACCCAGAAGCTCTTTTGATTCTGCTGTCGTCGCATACTCTACCCAAGTCTCTGCTACGGCTGCACGATATTTTGCCATGTCTTCTTCGGCCCAAGTACTAAGAGTGACACCTTTTGCACGCATCGCTGCTGCTGCTTTCTGCATTTCAATGTCCTGCTTAGTAGTGGTCTTCAATCCCAATGCCTGCATACCGACTTTCAGGATTCGCTGATGGGCTTCTGGCATTTCGTCCCAGATGTCTTTACGACAAGCGAGGTGATCTGCTGGCATGGAGTGGAAGCCTGGGTAGTTGGTGTGCTCTGCAATGTCATACAAGCCTAAACCAACGTTATTAGCGATGGTAGATGCATCCGCACCGTCGATAATACCAGTTTCAAGAGCCGTAAAGATTTCGTTGAAATCCATAACGATGGGTGACGCGCCCAGCTTTTCGAAGATGTTTGTGATTACGCCAGGAGGCGCACGGAATTTCCAACCTTTAAGATCGTCGATACCCGTGAACGACTTGGTAGAAACCAAAGATTCTGGACCCGGTATCCACCAGCCTACAAATTCCATATCGTTTGGGTTGTACAGTTTGTTTAGTGCATCGTAACCACCAGCGTGTAGCAGCCATGAATACTGCTGGTACGCATTCGCGTAACCGCCGTTGAGATCTCCAGAGAACTGGAATGCTGGGTTTTTGCCGACCTGATAAGCGCCGCCCGTCATATCACAGTCAAGGATGCCAGTAGCCGCAGCATCAAAGGTCTCTGTCGCTTTGACAACAGAGCCTGAGTAGAACATTTCAATTTCGATATCGCCGCCGGACATAACGGTGACGTCATCAACAAACTCTCCTGCTAATTTTCCAGACAGAGTCTCTGTTGAAAAGTGAGTTTGAATGCGAAGTTTAGTGGTTTCCGCGCTAACAGAACCGGCCGTTAATGCCAGTGCTACTGCAACGGTTGTCAGTGTGGGTTTGATAAGTTTAAGCATGTATCCTCCAGGTTAAAGATGCACAGAGTGTATAGATATTCGAATTCTGAGCGGTTGGTCAGACGGGTAGGGTTTGACCCTTCGGTGCGTTCCGACTGCGGCAATGAGACCACAGGAAGCTCAAAATGACAAGAATTAAACGAGCACTCTGCGATAGGGCCTAGTCCTTGGCAACATGCTGAACTGCCAGTATTTCGACTGAACCGGCACCAATGATTGTAAGTGGTGCCGCCTATATGGTTGCCCTCCCTACCCGCTTTTGCCTTGCTACTCAGCACTGGTTTGACCATGAAAATTGCATGCATCCCAGTCCAATCGCAGAAGCCCTTCCGACTCATACACAGTATAGGTGAGTCCATCCCCATGCGCTGTCTTACAGGCTTATATGACCATGCCCTGCTCTGTCAGCTGCAGTCGTGTCGCCGAAAGAGCGGGCTCGCCAGTTTTCATGAAATTTGAGCTTTTGACATGTCTATTTGCGTTTACTGATTTTTATGT
>JBLIIE010000152.1:0-11919 GCA_047634635.1 Granulosicoccus sp.
TGAGCTCTGTTGCCTTCTTGCTATTATTGGTGCCCGCTGGCGGTCTGATGGTGAGATTGTTCATTTTGCAGCATGACTGTGGACATGGCTCGATGTTCAGATCAAAATTTGCGAATGATTGGGTGGGGCGTTTTCTGGGTGTATTCACCTTTACACCCTATGACTACTGGCGAAGGCTACATGCGAGTCATCACGCCACGTCTGGTGATCTGGAAAGACGTGGCATGGGTGACATAGACACCCTCACAGTTGCTGAATACAAAGCGAAAAATAAAGGTGGAAAACTGCTGTATCGCCTATATCGCAACCCGTTTGTTATGTTTGGTGTGGGCCCAGCCTATATGTTTTTGCTACGCCACCGTTTACCTGTTGGTGCGATGAAAGAAGGGCTGTCCGGATGGGTCAGTACATTGGCGACCAACGCCGGCATCGTGGTGATGATCCTGCTGTTGATAAAGTCCGCAGGTCTTGGTGCTGTTCTGCTGATTCAATTGCCTATAGTGGTGCTTGGAGCGTCAATTGGCGTGTGGTTGTTTTATGTGCAACATCAATACGAGGACACTTACTGGGATACGCGTCCTGAGTGGAGCCGCGAAAACGGTGCATTGCAGGGAAGCTCGTACTACGACTTACCCAAGCCGATCATGTGGATTACGGGCTATATCGGCATACATCACGTTCACCATCTATCCAGTCGCATTCCGTTTTACAAATTACCTAAAGTGATAAAAGCATATCCCGAACTCAAAGAAATTGGTCGTTTGAAATTCTGGGAAAGCCTGCGCTGTGTTCATTTAGTTCTGTGGGACGAAAATGCGAAAAGGCTGATCTCATTCAGAGACGCGCGACGACTGCAGTTTGCGTCTGCCTAGGGAATTCAACCTAGTCTTGCCCACCTAGCATCAACGAAGGTGTTCTTTTGCAGGCGAGTGAATGGCTTTGCCAATTAGGTTATTCGGCGCACCTGCCAGAGTTTCGGCAAGAACGCTGTTATGTGCTGTTTTTGTTGCGTGACATAATAATGCTTTAGTTCGAGTGGCTTAAAGGACAATTATTATTACACCGGTATCAGCAATAAAACCAAATACCATTCAACTACGCGAAAACATCAACGTTTACGATACAATCGTCACGTTCTTAAAGCTCTTGTGCAGGAGAATTATTTGAAGAAGCAGTTCCCAACACATGAAATAACACAGATAGCTCTTCTTTAGTCAAATTACGCCACTGACCCATTGATAATCCGTTCAAGCATATATGCATAATTCGAACGCGCTCAAGCTTTTCCACAGAATAATTATAGTGTTTACACATACGACGAATTTGTCGGTTAAGACCCTGAACTAAGGTAATTCTGAAAACGTAAGGAGACTCCTTAACTGCCTTACATTCTTTTGTGATAACGCCGAACATGGGGACTCCGCTGCTTATTCCTGCAATAAAGTCGTCAGTTATTTCTTTGCTCACCGTGACCACATATTCCTTTTCATGATGGTTGCCAGCGCGCAAAATCTTGTCAACCAGATCGCATCTGTTAGTTAGAAATATTAATCCTTGAGAGTCTTTGTCTAGTCTCCCTACAGGAAATACTCTGGAACTGTGAGCAACAAAATCGACAATATTTCGTTTCTCAGTTCGTGCAGCTGTGCACACAATTCCAACAGGTTTATTCAACGCTATAAAAATGACTTTGTCATTAGCTAGTGGTTCAATAGCTAAACCATCCACAGTGACCTTACTACCTGA
The DNA here is from genome assembly GCA_047634635.1 of Granulosicoccus sp. Taxonomy (GTDB): domain Bacteria; phylum Pseudomonadota; class Gammaproteobacteria; order Granulosicoccales; family Granulosicoccaceae; genus Granulosicoccus. Next base: position 1,747 of record JBLIIE010000152.1, read on the forward strand.
CGAAACTTTGTCGCCCAGCATAGCCTGTATGCCGTCTATAAATACAACACCCTGCTTAACAAAGATATCTGCAGCCTTTCTTGAGCAAATGCCACTTTCACAAATAAATTTGTTTATACGAATTGGTGAGTTAGTAGAAATTATTTTCTCAGGAAGTACTGGAGAGGCAAATGTTACACTCATGCTGGAGCAGCGTTGGGTTTTAATAAGGCTGGGCCTGACCGACGATGTGCTGTCTGTAAATATCTGTAGGTGCAAGTAATCTAATTGTACTCAAAACCCTCAATGGGCCTTGACAAAGTCAACGAATCTTCCCGCGTCTTTCCATAAACAGAGCTTCATGAATCCCATAATGACCAACTAGGTTATTTACGTATCCATTCTTTGTTGCGACATTGATTAAGGTTGTGTGGTCCAGGTCAATAATGCAGAGTGTGTTTTTGTTGTTTAACTTAGTATCTGCTCAATGAAGCATTCTGCTAACTGCTAACTGCTAACTGCTAACTGCTAACTGCTAACTGCTAACTGCTGCCGCTGTATCTCCTTTGCGATGTGCGTTAGATCTTAAGACCCAACCTGCCTCATGAATCCCTTCAATACTTGGTGTGGGATTCCGTCGATGGCCCACTATGGCCACCTCCCCAACAAACTTGCGGTCAAATCTTGTCTCCACAACTCAATATCCTAAGCCGAAATGATACCAGCGTAGCGCAAGAAGCTTGACCAAGACCGTTCAGTTGTCTAGGGAGGGGGATCCAGGGATATGTGCTAAAACTTGGAGGTCTGGTGGCATGAAATTGACAGTTTCTAGCAAAATCCATATGCAGCAATAATCTTTGAGATGAAAGACATCACGATAAGTAAGATATCAACATAACCAGCTACTGTGGGTCGAAAGTGACCATGCCGGAGCAGCCTTTCGTCGTACAAAAATGTATTCGATTAGTACGGCAAACATCGACCCTAAACAGTTATCGGTGTTAGTACAGAGTTCTGCGATAGCTCTCGTCCACGGCATCTTGCTCTACTGACTCCATCGGCAATGCGGTGTGATCGCGAATCATCTCATATAGTGTCGACACGGGTCGTGATTTTGGCCATGACTTTGGTTCCCATAGACCAGCGCGTATCGGTGCTTTACCGCAATGAGTAAATATCTCCTGCGCTTCGATTCTAAGAACAGTTTTGGGGGGCCGGCCCTTGATCTTGAAACGGTCGCATACAGCAGGATCATCTAAAATTTCAGCAGTACCGTTTACACGTAATGTTTCTGCGACGGTTGGTATTAGGAATAGCAAAGCAACGTTGGGGTTAGACAATATATTCAATAATCCATCCAGACGGTTATTGCCGGGTCTATCAGGAATAAGCAATTGAGTGTCTGTCTCGACTTTTACGAAACCAGCAGGATCCCCCTTGGGAGAAACATCCAAGTTGGTGCCATTGGAAGAGGCTAGAACAACAAATGTCGCGTTTTCAATAAACTTTCGACAATGATCATCAAAGGCATCTATCTCCTTGATAGCCGCCCTCGGTGATGTTTCGCCATAAATTTCACGTAATTTTTCGGGTGTCATTTGGATGCCTTTATAGGTTCGGAAAATGGTAGTAAATGATCTTATACTCACAGGGTTTTCTGTAGAACAAAAGCGTCCATGTCAGGGTAGTCTTTTTATCGTACAATAAAGTTAGTGTTTCGTGCGGCTTACATTAATTAGGGCTATTCCATACATAAAATCAGCGATATAGGGCCTCATTGAGGTGAACCCATCATTCATTGAGTTGTTCTTTTATGGGGTCTATTTTCGGCGTGCTTACGATCAGTGGTGGATACCTGTAGTAATAGGTTTTACTGCTGGCACAATCATATTCTTACTGATCGAATACGAAAGACTTTACAATCACAATGATGACTAAAGCATGCTTTGATGAGATTATTCACGATCCCAAGGTACTGCAGATATGTGCATTCTTGATACCGCTTCGAGACGCAGAGTTTCAGGTGTTGCGCGATAAGATCGACGTTAGCGATCCAGTTCTATTGAAACATCAAAAGCGTCTGGGAGCTGCAGGCTATGTCAAATTTGTAGGGATGCCTTGAATTATCGGTGAGGAGTGTGGGCCAGAATGACGGAAAAACGGCGCTAGCTTTTCTGAGGTATATGGAAGAACTGCACACATAATTGCTGGTTGGTTGTATTGATCTCTGCTGTCGATACTAATTGGATGACCGCACACTGTGAAACAACGACAGAACGATTATGAGTATGAATTGCCTCGGTGGGGTGAACTCACAGCTCTGGACAGATGTTATATGCATCGTCGAGCTACACAAATTCGTCACCTTGAATCTGCCTGATAGGACTTTGCTTCATCAGCTCATACATGGCAATAGAGGCAGACACTGCCACGTTCAGACTGCCGACCGCTGCATACTGGGGAATGGTCACCACAGAATCTGCTTTATCTAAAAATTCTGTTGGTAGTCCATGCGCCTCATTGCCAAAAATCAAGGCGACGTCGTTTGAGAACTTGAAATCACGAATCGATTCGGCAGTCTCTGCAATCTCAACTGCAACTATCGAATAGCCCTCGCTGCGTAGAAATTGTATAGCTTCATCTGGTTCGGGAATGTGCACAAATCGAGCTTGCTTCTCTAATTTTCTGGAAAAGGCCTGACTCCCTTTTTTGAATCTCCATGGTAGATAATGGCCAGTGAAAACAAGTAATTCACCAGCGTGAGCTACATGGCTGCGAACAATCATCCCAACGTTTTGAGGACTATTAAGCGTATGTAAAACGGTGCACAATTTAATAATTTTATCACTCATCTTTGTGCGAAATCATGCAACATTTTGGCTGCTACTATGGTCAGTAATGGCTTAAAGTCTCCGTTGTAGCATAGCTTAACGAATGGAGAGAAACGACCCTTTTCCGACGTTTCAGAGCCTTGGAAATATGTGGAGAAATGTTTGTTATCTAACTTCAATCACTAGATGACCTTTCATATTTTACGATAACAGCCAATCGAATTGCTAGTGCTCCAATGAGTGATCGGCGTATGATCCAGAAAGATGCGCTCGGTAGCTTCGTTTTAGCTATATCGTGGCAAATACCAGCGCTAACTATGTAAATCCAACAATAAAATATTCCATACATTGGGATGTAAGCAGTAGGAATATCATCGACTTTGCCTTTGGGTGTGCGTTGGGCGCGTTCTGAGGTATTCATAGTTGTACCGAGGCTCAGCCTACGGGTTCATGGTAACGTTAGCCGTTAATCTTTGCCGGTGTACACAATAAACTCCAGACAGGGATAGCATTGCTTTAAACACTATCAGTACGTTGATAGTTTCGCTGACTATCAATACCTAGAATTGACTGTTGGGTTTTAAGAATTCAGAATGTTTGAATAACAAATTCCATAATATCTTTATTACATTGAACTTTCGTCGAGACATGGCCCTATCATTAATCCAAGAAGTTGAGTTCGTCTGTCTGGCGATGAGTTTGGTGATTCCCATTTAGAAGATATAGAATTCCCGATGAGTGCAATTCAGTATGCACCGCCTGCACCTGCAGTTCACCTTTCGGAGTCTGTTACAGCTACACAGCTCTCTTGGTTCTGATTTTCTGCTGACTAGGATGGTGCTGCCCATCCCTCACCACAACGCCAGCTGTTTGTTGTACACACTGGTGAAGTTGAAGGTTGGACTGGTAAAGGAGATAAGCGGCAATTTAGCGCAGGAGATTGTTTGCTGATGGAGGATACAGACGGGAAGGGGCACGGTGCGAGATCGCTGAACGGAGAATCTACCGCAATTATTATCGCATTGGAGCAACTTGCCCTGTAACAGTCGAAGATAACTAAAATCAGGCCTTAGCACCCGATCAAATTATTAGGAATATGATCACCTTTCCCTGCCTCTTGATCGAGGCAAAGCTGTCAGCCGGTATCGCTGGTTGAACTATAGCTATTGAAAGAAGTCATGCCAGAGCAGTCTTGTAATCGTACAACAAAATTAGTAGTTGGTACGGCAGCATCAACCATAAGTTGCCGTAATGGCGGGGAAGGGCTATCGTACTTCGTCGTTCTGTCCGATGTGCAACTACCGGGGTTGTGACACGTAGTGGAGGTGTTCGTAATGAAGTGCTGTTTCCATTCAATATGAAATCAGTGGTAATCGAAGCAGTGTCATAGTTATCGCTTTTCTTGTATTGCCAAAACGTCGTAGTCTAGTTGTAGCAAAAAGTGTAACGCATCAACGAACACCCAATTTTCGGCTAAGCGTTCTCCATCACAACGCCAAAAATCGCATACTCGTATGTAAACACGCTTGTCAGTTGGTAGCTGACCAAGGAAAGGTTTATCCTGAATCATGTTCAATGAAGGCCACCCTCCGAGGCAGCTGATGATGTTCAGTTATCTAATTAATTTCGACGAGATCTGTATCGAAACACTAATGCCAACGTGAGCTTCTGATTCTGTCGAGGGGGTGTCTTCGACTATTAACAATCTCTCGAAAATCACTGAGCCTGACACTGCCTGAGCTGCCATTTACCAACGCTATTGGCCGAAAGTGGCTATGCGACTGCTGGCTTTATATTCTACGGCGTACTCAGTGATCGATATGACTAATGGGTTGATGTCAATTCAAATTAGTATTGACATAGTCCGGTATCGGACTATATAGTTCGACATCGGACTATATTTGGAGATTGTAATGGCTGTTACTCGACGCAAACTACTGCAGATCACGGGAGGTGGAGTAATTCTCGCTGCCACAGGCGCGGCAGCGTTTCTTGGAACAAGAACACCGACAAAAGCGTTATTGCCTTGGGAGCAAGCTGGCACCTATACAGAGCCACGACGCAGGGCTCTTTCCTATGCGATCTTGGCGCCCAACCCACATAACAGACAGCCGTGGGAGGTCGACTTGAGTGAAGAAAATACAATCTTTGTGTGGCGAGACAAGCAACGTAACCTCCCTGAGACAGACCCATTGGATCGGCAGTTGACGATCGGTATGGGCTGTTTTCTAGAACTTCTTACAATGGCCGCTGGCGAAGACGGGTACGCTGTTGAAACCGATTTATTCCCTGAAGGAGTGAGTGGGCCTGTGGCGGTGGTTCGCTTTAAGCCTGGTGGCAACATTGATCCATTGTTTGCGCATGTCATGTCGCGCCGGTCTTGCAAAGAGCCATTTGAGAGCCGAGCAGTGACTAAAGATCAAATTACAACGCTAGAGTCAATTGCTGATGTTCATGCAACGCCTTCCAAAGTAGCTCAGATTAAGGCCCTTACCGTGGATGCATGGCTTGTTGAAGTCACGACCAGGCGCACCATGAAAGAAAGTGTGGATCTATTCCGACTGGGAAAGTCCGAGATCAACGCAAATCCTGATGGAATCGACCTTGGCGGGCCATTTCTTGAGACGGTTATACTTTTGGGGATGCTGACACGTGAAGGGCAGTTAGATACAACTTCCTCAGAATTTGAGCAGGGAAAGTCGATGTATGAAAAAATGCTGATATCGACGCCAGCCTATGCATCGATAACATCTAAAACTAATACGCGTGCAGATCAAATCGAAGCGGGGCGCCGTTGGCTGCGTCTGAACCTACTTACTACCAGCCTTGGTCTGGCCTTGCACCCCGTGTCACAGGCCTTGCAGGAATATCCTGAAATGGAGCAACATTACCGTACAGCCCACGAAATGCTTGCAGCACCAGGACACACCGTACAAATGTTAGGACGCCTTGGTTACGGCCCATTAACGCCGCGCACCCCACGTTGGCAATTGGACTCGCGAATAATAAATGCCTAAGAAAAAACCTTTGCAGGACAATACCACTGCATTTTTTACATTTTTTAATGAGGTCGGGATTATTGCGCAGCTCAGCCGCGCGGTTCTGGAAGCCCACTTGCCTGATGGCGTTTCGGCCTCGCAGTTCTCGATCCTAAATCACTTGATTCGTGTATCGGACGGGAGAACCCCACTAGAGCTGGCGAAGGCATTCCAAGTACCCAAGACAACGATGACGTCGACGCTTAGTGGACTAGAGCAACGCGGTCTCATCGAAATGCAGCTCAATCCTTTGGATCACAGATCGAAGCAAGTTTGGTTGACCAATTCAGGACAACAGTTTCGCGAACGGGCTATCAAGCTCTTGGGGCACGATGCGGATCGTTTTGCGACCAAAGTCGACGTAAACAAGATCGCTAAATTGACATTGCTGCTTACGCAAGTGCGCACAGTTCTAGATGCAGATCGAGACTAATTCTCAGATATCTAGATCAAGCATCAGCTGCATGTGATTTTGTGCAGCTGGAACGCTAGTGTAGGGGGTACCAAGTCACGATGCCGACTGCATGCCAACGTTAGATTTGCAATGCTGATACTTGTTGCATATGTCTGCCTGGAGACCACTGACGGTAGTAGAGCCCTAATGATTTAGTGTCCCATCGACAAACATGGAAACCCCTTAGGGGAATAGTTCCCAGTCCTTACCTATCTGCTGGTGCAGTGTTATCGCTCTGTTTAAACGGTGATTTGCAGTACCTCAACTTGATTCACTATTCCATCACAGAAGGATTGGGATATTCGTTTATTGGGGGATTGTTCTGTGATGTATTCACCCCGTGCATTTCATTTTAGCGTGCACAAGTATGCCACCGTGCGGCACACTGTTTTTCACTATTAGTTGAGCCGGAGGAAGGTGGCCCGCCACGGATAACCCCGATTTCAACTACACAGTACAAAGTTAGTTCCACCCCCCCAAGGTTTTCGAGAAGATATCCTGTAAATGACAAAATAGGTCAGACCGATGCAGCCCCAAAGCCGGTAACTCTGCTGGTAGATTTTTTATACCGTTGTACATTGATTGGCTGGCTGCACGCGAAACACTCAGATTGGCCCGGTGCTGTAATGCAGCATCACACAAGAGGCCGGATATGCAAGTGCAAACCCTTTCGACCGTCACCTACCATTTTCGTTTCACTGTTGCAGAGAGAGTCCATATGGCAAAGTTAGACCTCGACATAGTAAGTCCCTATGAACACATCAATTACGCTGCAAATTTAATGGGATGTAATCCAACGCGGGCAGCCATTGCTACTAGAGCATCAATTGAAAACACGCTGATATGTCCTCTGGATAGATCACCTGTTCGAGAGCGCTGAACACCCATCAGGTCTTCAGCTGCTTGCTGGGTCAAACTTTTATCTTTGATGTAATCCCGAATGCAATCCATCAGTGCTGCTTTGATCTTGAGCTGTTCTGCAACACCTGCATCCTGCTCAATAGTATCGAATACAGATCCTTTAGTGATTTCTCTATTCATCGAAATATTCCTACTCTTCTCGATAACGCCTGATTATCAGGGCTTTGTCAGCGTCTGATGTCGCTGTGTTTTCTTTTGCCAGCAATGCAGATCCGTCACAACATCGACAAACTTTGCCACATATGCCGTGCGATAGATATTCTGCTACGTCGACAAGCCAATTCCATAGATACCGGTGACTCCTTTTCCCTGGTTGGTCGGTACTTTCCAATCGTCTGGCATCTCACCCATTTGAACAAAATGAAGCTGATATCCTATTCCTCTAAGAGTTTCTAACGGGCACTCATGAGATCTTCTAGGCTGGAACCCTGCCATAAAATATCCTTGAGTTCATCCATATTGCAATTGCACAATATATTATGCAATTGCAAGTGCAGAAAACACGTTTTTTCCAACACTGATTAAAGCTTATGGGAAACCCATTGCCTTGCAGAAGACAAAGCCTGCATGCAGGATGTTAATGAACACATGCGTAAAGTGTGATATCGCCGAGGGCTGGGAGCCAAGAGTCGGTTCAGAAGGCTGAGACTGTCATATCTAGATAATATTGACAAACAATTACACTCGTCTTAGTCTCTGTGGACTCGAAATCTGAAAGGATCACCAATTTTTAAAGACGCTCTGAAATCTTCAGGACCGCTATATTTTAGCGAGTATTGTTTAGATTAGTCGCGCCCGGCTTGTACGATTTTATCGGCTAAAACAGCAGGGTTAGTAAAGCAAACCTCGTGACTACCCGGGCACTCAACAAATCGGAACAAACCTAATTTTTCAGAAAGACGTGGATGCCAAGTCATGCTATGCGGTAACGCTGTGTCCTCAGTACAATTGATGTAGGACTTTGGAATTTCCATCGCCACCGGATTTGTGTTCAATCTGATTTTATCTGTAAATGTTGCATACGGGTGCGTGTTCAGTACGTCGAACGCTTTTTGCGCAAGTTCAGCATCGGCATCGTTGATGAAAGCTTCACGCCATATTGGAAACGGTAGCATAACTGATCCATCATCAGCTTCGAGATGCGCAAAAAGTTCGACGTAGTTCGGGGGCACCATATCGTTAAGTGATTCGCCATCATTGGGAACAAATGCATTCCAATAAACCAGTCGGCGTATTGAACCTGGAGGCAGACGGTCGGCAGCACCGGTAATAGCCATACCGCCATAGCTATGACCCATCAGAATGGCATCAGTGAGCGTATTCTCAGTGAAATAATCGACTAATGAACCAATCGCTTCATCTAGGCTGGTTTTCTTTGAGTCTCCAGGACGGTTTCCTTTTAGTGTTGGTGTATGAACTGTGTGACCGGCTGTTCGTATGTGTTCTGCAACCGCATTGAGTTCATTTCCAGTGTGCCATGCGCCATGACAAAGTACGTATGTAGACATTAAAACCTCCCGATTAGTTTTTCAGTTTTGTTTGACCTAATTGCATTAATCTCAACGAAATCCAATTCTTTTTCGTTGGCATCAGCAGTCTATAACTACTCAACAATAATACGTGCTCTATAGTTTTTGTCTAAGCACAGACCCATTAAGAGTGTAACCTTTTGTACTAGGCTTGCAAATAGCATTGTTTGTCACTACTGAGGTTCAGGTAAGAGCGTATCAATTGATCATTAATCGATCGGTGCGAGTTAACTTGTGAGTGTGGTTAGCGCGTGAAAATATCTGTATTGAATGACTTGATCCTGTTGTCTGTTGGCGATTGAATCTGGTTCATAAAATTAGGTTAGTAACTGGAAGCTACAAATAGCTGAATGCTGTACTCGAACTTGTGATGACGTGGGCCTGTAGGCCTAACATCATGTATGAACCCCTGGTGCAAGTAGAAGGATAAAATGATCTGACTGGTCGGAATCGTTTGCATTCGTGTATTCGGTACTCTGTAGTGCATCTCGTTGTTTGTCGAGGTTGGACCATCATGGTTTTTTCCACGCACCAAGAACCATTCAAGCCTGCGACCTATATTGACCACAGATGTTATCGGTTTTCGACGATGTCGGTCCGACCTGATATGTGATGAGTATTGCCTTCTTCGCAAATGGGTAGGTTTATTGATCTTTTTGAAAAATATTTAGTGGGCTATGGCGCCGTGCTTAATTTCACTGACTCCGACTGCCAAACATATTCTAGCCAATTTATTTGCAACGGCACAATTGGTTTTGTTGTGGCCTATACGAACCGATAGTTCTAACGTAGAATTTCTCTTATCAGATTGATTCTCTGCAAGCGTGTTTTCTTGTATTGCTCTCGCACTAAGTGCAGCTGTTGAATTTGCTTGCTCTCGACAGTTCGTACTAGTACAGGCTCTATAACAACGCAACGATGGGCTTTAAGGATTACATCAGTGTCGATGCGATCAGTCTTTCCACGTTGCCAGCTAGGTTTGAGAAAATCGATAATATATCGGAGATTGAGTGACTCTTGTCGACCTTTGCTGACAAAGGTTGTGTCTGTTTTTACGATCGCTGTGGGACCAATTTATGGTCAATTAAGCTAACACTATTTCCCGTTTGCACGTTCTCCGTTTCAGCGGACATATATTGTGACCGGTCTGGCCTCAATATATGTTGCTTCTATCTACAATCACCACTTCTTTCATGGCTAGTTAAACAATGTCGGCTCTATGATAACGCTAGCGGTCAATCTTTAGCAGAGTACATGATAATCTGTGGATTCAGATATCGTTCTCTACATATAGCTGTGATTTGGAAAGACTCTTGTGGTCCCTTTGATGCCGTACATATGAGTGATTGTCGGCTACAGAGGGGTTCGGCGGGGCATAACGATTAGTACTAAGTAATATTATTTATGAAATTTATAATATG
>JBLIIE010000153.1:0-11913 GCA_047634635.1 Granulosicoccus sp.
ATCAGCTGTCTGTGGATAAGGCGATGCCTTTTCAATAATCTCCATCGAGTGAAACATCATATTAATGGAAACTACCCGGCAAGCACTATGCTTCTTTAAGTGATAACGAAAAATATCTTTCATTTGGTCAACTGATGCAAACCAAGGACGAAACCAGCGAGGGTCCCGAAAGTAGCGCGGCTTGACGGTAACAGGCGCTTCGAGTATCCGTGTTGAAGTATAGTTTCCTGCTTCCGCAATTTTTCCTGGAGCCGGAAAATAGGGTTGTTCAGGAGCTTTACGAAAATCGACCACTGCATTGGGTTCAGTCCAACGAATATGGGGTGTGACACTGGTATCTACTTTGTACCCAAGACGCTCTAGACTATTGATAGAATCGGCAGAGGCACCGTAGCGACCAGCACGGAAACTAGTGGGTTTATAATTAAATCGTCGTTCGAACAGCTCCGACAGATTTTTTAGTTTTTGATACTCGATTTCCGGAGCGTAGCTGCATTGAAAGTCAGGGCTATCAATACCTGCATAGTCGTGGAATTTTTTTTCTGGCTCTATAAAAGCTGCATGTAAATGAGTCCCATACTCAAAATTCCCTTTCAAACTTTTTAGTGCCTCGACGCTTGGCTCATCTTCCATTACCTCGACGGTGAGCAAATATGTGGGAACGGCGCCAACTTGATCAAACGCCGGTTGCAATCGATTTGGAAGGCCTTCTGTAATAGATTCAAATGTTAGAGGTTTTGATCTCGCCCAATTGATATCGTGATCACACTCTGTATCAATGGAAATCGTGACAATGACTTCTTCAATGTTAGACACGATAGAGTTCTGCCAGTTGGGTTACCACACGTTCGATGTCATAGCGTTGTTCCATGACCTCACGTCCGGCCAGAGCGATAGAACGCCTGAGCTCCTCGTCATCCAACAATCGAATGACTTGATTAGATAAACTCTCGGCGTCCCCCACTGGAAAACGCAATCCAGAGACCTCATGTTCAACCAAATCGTTGTTACCACCAATATCGCTGGCAATCACTGGCTGCTGTTCCACCATAGCTTCCATAACCGAGTTAGGCAGACCCTCAGCAAACGAAGGTTGAATATAGATATCAATCGAGCGAAAGTAGCTTTGCGTATCTTCGATCAGACCTAACCAATCAATATAGTTCGATATGCCCAGCGCATTTGCTTGTTCCAGCAATTCATCAGAGCTACTGCCGCTGCCGGCGATCGACAAACGCAGCCTAACGTCAGGCCGTATCCCCAAGACTATTGCAAAAGCGTCAAGGAGGATATGAACACCTTTCACTTCTCGCAGGCGACCGCAGTAGCCCAAGGTCGTCATTGTAGAGTCGATAGTGATTACAGATTTCACGCTGATATCTATGCCGTTTGGAATAAATTTAATCTGGTCAGATCGAAAATTTGCTTCAAGCAGTTTCTCTCGCGTCTCTTCACTAATTGTTTGCACAAAATCTACCTTTTGCAGCCCTTTACGCAATAACATATTGAGCGGTTTGAATCGCGTTCTCTGATCCAATACACCACCTTCGAATTCATAAAATCCAGATATTTTCGTGGTGACTGGCACGCCAGTATTTTTTCTGACGTAACCTGCTGTTGCCGCCATGAGGTGGGTAATATGAACATGTATGGCATCAAAACGGCGAGCGTTCGTAAGCAAATATCGAGCGAAATAGATCATTAACACCAAGGATCCAACAAACCGCACGTGTGGGTAATCGATTCGGCGAATCGTAAACCCGTGAAATGTTTCCTCCAGACTTTGAGTCTGTAAAATACGTGGTGTAACAAATTCGACAAAGGCGCCACGATTGCGCATGGATATCGCCAGCTTTAATGCCTGAGCTTCTGCTCCACCAAGTCCAGGGAACTCACAATCAACCGCAAAGAGCACTCGGAGTCCGTCAAGCCTAGGATGATCTAGCGACGATCCATCGCATTCAGAATCTACTTTGGTAGTTGAATCGCCATTCACGAGTTCATCCGATGGAGCAACCATTTCCAATCTATCGTCAGTTGTCATGTCATTAAGCCAAAATATAAGCAGGTGTTAGCTATGTCGCCTAAGCAATTCTTCTAACAAGCTGGATTGCCTGTTAGCAAGCGCTTACAACTCCACCAGCTCTTTTCTCTATTCTGGGTAGTGAATCATTCCAAGAGCGAGTTAATTTCGACGGTCAACTCGCGTGAAGCGCGACTGGGCGGCGCCCATCTAACTCCAATAATGGCGCGAGTTTCTGTTTCATCGAACATGATCTCGACAGGATTCGCCACCGTGCCCCGAGTATTGATGCCTTTCGAAGTGTCATACGCAATTGAAAACTCTAGATCAAACGAACGTGTCAATGTGTAAATTAAATCAGCAGTAACCAGAAACGCATCAGTGTTGTCGTCCCTGTTTTGATAATCTTCCAACTCGAAAGCTACAGCAATCCCCCCCCTAAGACGGTTTGTATAATCTTTTGCAAACGTGGCGCTCAAAGTGCTCTGATTCTGATCCTCACCATTTGGATCTATGTTCTCGGAGGCATTGCCCGTCAACAATCGATAATCGAGCTGGGCTACACTCAATCCAAAATCCAATTCAGAAGTGGGCTTTTCAATCGAATAGGTAACATCTAGCCGTGTTTCTGCAAAAACACCGTCTACTTCAGGCTGTAATCCAGCGTCCTCACCGTCCCCACGAAACAAGGCTTCAATCGTATTAAGGGTCTGATCATTGAGGCTATGAGTAATTCCGGCTGTAAGTCTGGTTCGAGGGCCCATACGACGGGTTGCTCTCAACTCAGCGGTTAAACCATCCGTTGTTTCATTGTCAGTCGTGTAGCGGGTCACACCAATTTCGGCATAGAGATCGCTTAATTCCTGTTCACGATTAGTAAAAACAGATATCGACATTCGATTAAAATCATCATCCGCTATCGCTGCCAAAGTTGGATCCTGATCTGGATCTTCTACCGTTGCTGTGAAAATATTATTGAAGCGAACACCATAGAAACTTCCTAATGTCGTGTCTCTCTGATGACTCGCACTAAAATTGTATAGCGATTGAACCTCCTCATCATCTTCAGTTTGGTGAACATAGAACAGCCGTGCTGATGTACTGCTAACACCCTGTATTTCAGATTGATAACTCGGCCCTGTCACAAATACGTTAATTGTATCCTCATTAATGTCATCAGCAATCCTTACAGCATCCTCGTTTCTTATTCCTGAGAGAACGTCACCAAAGTACCAGCGCAACGTTCTAGGCGTTAAAGCGACTTCTGCTGCACCAATAAAACGTGAATCTGTGTTGTAGGGTGCATCGTCATCAGTCAGATTTCTTTGAGTTTCTAACTCACCGGAAAAACCAGCAGTTAACACTCTGCTACGTGTCTCACCGAACACACCAATTAAACCAGTTCCAAATTCAGTATCCGGAATGGAGCCATCAGGGAAATCTATATTGTCGGTATTTTGCCTTATTTCATAAGATACAAGGCCCTCGAATCCAATTTCTAGCGATTGAGCTGCGCCACAAAACATGGAAGCCGCAACCGCTAGGGTTAACGCCGGACTACGGAATCTGAATTTCTTCACAATGGAATCACGTGAATGATGATGATAATGCATGAGCAATGTTTAGACCGGCTGGTTGTTAATAACGATGCCAGCAAGCCGTCGCTCGTCAATTTCATCGATTATCGAATCAAGAGTACCGGGGGTTACCCCACCATAAGGAACAACCAACACGGTAAAGTCGCAGATCTCAGACAATATTCGAGCATCAGCTGTTGTCGTCATGGCGGGGCCATCAACAATCACAAAGCGGTTGTCATACCGCTCCTTAATGTCGAGCATGAATTGCTTAAATCGAGCACTGGTGAAGTGTTCTGCACTGATTTCTTGATGACTTCCTATAGGTACACAGCGCATCCTTGGAATTCCGCTAGGGTTCACAATGTGTTCTACACCCAGTTCTGGTCTTTCCAGATACTCGAGTAGTCCTGCTGAATTTTCCCGACCAATCAGCTTCATTAATTTATGAAGAATGGGTGTGTGCAAGTTTGCTTCCACAAGCATCGCTGTTCTTGCCTTGTCAAACGCAATGGTTGCAGCAAGGTTCAAACTGACAAAACTGCCGCCACTTTCTGGCACCACGGAGCTCACCAGCAAACTGAAGTTACCTTCTGGCTTGAGACTATACAATTTGGTTCTCAGTTGCCGCATCGCGTCCACCATAACTCTATTCTTAGAGCGTGGATGAACTATGCCCAGAAGATCTAGCTGCCTATCACTAAACAGCCTTTCATCTGCCATATTGGCAATGTCAGCTTGCGCTCTATCAGCAAGACTGACTGAATCGTTGGCAGCCCTTAATGCTGTGCTACCCGTCCTATCTGTAGACCCAGGAACCATGGACTGCCCATCTTTCATGGCACGTCTGGATGTTTTCTTTGGAGTTTGACCCAGAATTGACTTCACGTTCTCAGCCTTTGATCGGTCTGTCATGACGGACCTCCACTCGTTGCAACTTCAATGGCCAGTTTCAGGAGAAACACGAGTACGTACAGACCACAGACTGCTGCGATGGTCGCAAAGATTGCCACTGGCCTTCTAAAATACGGTACTTTTTCCTTAGGCGACGTCATGTGCGGCACGATGGTTAATAGCGGTAGCTCAAGAACATCGGTGACGGACGAGCCTGTTCGAATTCGCGGGTCAAGTTTTAAAAACAGCGCTAGATAAATGAATGGCAAAACGCTAGCGAGCAATAGGCCCAGAATGACAACGTGCACATAGCGAAGCCCATTGGGCCGCGCAGGAAAGTTAGCCTTCTGATGAATACGGTATAACACCCCTTGTTGTTCTGCGCCCAAGGTCATGGTTATTCGTGCACTTTCTTGCTTTTTCAGAAGTCCTTCATAGAGGTCTTTGTTTATCGCGTAATCGCGTGTTAGTTCACCTAACACTCGTTCCGCAGTCACTGAACTTTCAGAACGCGCAATTTCCTTGTCGATTAACACCTTAATTTGGCGCAGCCGTGATTGGCTTGCATCCGCCTCAGCAGTGGCACGTGCAAGATCACTTCGCAATTGTTGATAGACAGGACTAAGATTTGCCGAGCCTGTAAAAGTTTGTGTGCCTACAGTAAAAGACGACTGCCCCTCTCCCTGCGTAGCCGCACGATCGGCACGATCTGAGGCCTGTTGCTTAACGTCTTCAATTTGCTGGCGCAACCTAATGATGTCTGGATAATCATTAGTGTAAGAGAGGCTTAGTAGGTCAATTTCTGCCTGTAGCCCACCGATTTGATCGCGGGTTTGACTCATTTGGTAATCGCGGGCGATAGTTGAGGATTCGTTTGAAATTTCTCTCTGAAGCGTTTTACGGGTCTGATTTTGCTCTGCAAAAAACAATTGTGTTGTATCGTAGTCACGCTGAAGTTCGACAATTCTGGCAGTTACATTCCCTCCATTTGGTAGTGTCGAAACGCCAGGATTCTGGTTACGAAAAGTCTCCAATCGCCCCTCAGCATCTTGCAGCCTTGCTCGGTAGGTATCTACCTGATCGAGGATAAATTCGAAGGCTTCCGACGTTTCCTGATTAGTCGACTGCATGGTCTTCTTGAGAAACAACTCTGCATAAAGGTTGGTCGTTTGAAACGCAACCTTAGGATCTGAATGCCAGTAATCAATTTCTAACAATTGATTGTTTCTATTTGATACGGTGGTCGCATCGATGAGTTCGTCGCGAAGCTCTTCTCGCTCCGCAGGGCTTGTAGTTTCATCAGTAAAACCAACCTTATCAAGAATTTCATCAACGATTTCAAAGGCAAATAGCTCTTGCTTCGCCAATTTTGCTTTATCACGATCAGCTGTACTTGCAGTATTCATCAATGGCTCGACAAGGTTACGGTCATCGACATAAAGCTGCACAGAGGATGTGAACTTCTTCTGCCAGGTAAAACCGATAGCCATAAACATCAGGCTAATACCAACAAAAATGGCCAGCAGGGTTCCGCTTCGGGCGAATGCTTCGCGCCGAAGTAGTGGCAACATTTCGTCTAGCGTTATATTACTCATAAACTTTGGGGCTTCATCAATCTATCTGTTCGCGATCAATTCGCAGGAATTTCAACCGCAATGGTTTTTTAGAAACGCCGTTCAGGAATAGTGATGACATCACCCGGAACCAATGGGTAGTTAGTGTCAAGCATTCCTTTTGACAAAATATCAGCTAAATATATTTCGAAAACGCGAGCGACTCCGTCTATCTTCCGATACAACTTTGCGGCATTAGGTGAGGCAAACTCGTTGACCCCACCTGCTTCCAAGACGAGGTCAATTACCGTCATTCCATCGCGGTGAGATATTGATTTGGGTTCAGCAACCCCACCAACCACTCGAACTCGGTTTTGAAACTCAGCGCTGGGAATCTCTTCGATAATAACCGAGACCTTCGGTGTGCGAATAAATTGAGTGAGTTTTTGCTCAGTGTCTTGCGCAATTTCCATAGGAGTACGACCGCCAGCCAAAACTTCCCCCACCAAAGGTAAAGAGACATAGCCATCAGGCCTTACAGGAACGCGTGCAGAAAGATCAGGGTTTTTCCAAACGCTAACGTTGATTACATCGCCAGTACCCAGTCGAAACTGAGGAGTCTCACTACGCGTTATTTCAGGAGGACGCTCATCTTCCGTCAATGGTTCCCGTGTAGTACCACATGCAACTAGAGTGAAAATAAGGGAAAAAGTACAAATACGCAGAGCGTTCATTTAGCTAAATGCCTCTAAAACACGTGACCTGGTTCTAAAATTTAATTCGTACACAGTCAAAATACGAATCGAATCCAATGAACAATATGAACAGTGCTAGCGGCGGATCTACAAAACTCTTGAAATAACGCTTACACAAGCACTGAGACCCAATTTTAACCTCAAACCTGCCGATACCTTTGTAACTTTAAGTCAACATTCTTAGGTCTTAACTCACTTCAGACATTACTCTTTCGTAAACGACCTTCAGCACACGGTCAACTGCACTGTTATTGGACGGTAAGCTAATTTAAATGAACGAGCAGACAAATAGCCCAACGGATTTCGAAGTGGACTATGGGGTTCTCAAACTCAAGGAGAATGCCGACTGGGTAACTACGCGAGGCAACTATCGACGATTGGTGCATAAATGGCACCCCGACAGATATACCCAAAGACCTCTGGAGCTTGAAAATGCGCAAAAGCAATTTATTGCGCTGACAAAGTCCTATAACAGACTCAAAGAATTCAACGCCCTGCACAATCGGCTCCCCTTTGAACAGACTAAGCCTGCCGACTTAAAGCCTGATATCAATATAAGTGTCGACCCTGTTGCAGGGCCTAAGAAAAGTAACGTCGACCCGAACAATTTGGATTTGGGAACGTTATCCAGAGATGAAAACAAAGTCGATGAGCGGCTTGTCAAAAAAAGCCCACTCACGAAAATTCTTTGGTTCACCGTTGGCATTATCGTTGTAGTAAGCACGATAATACTCTTTTCTATTCTCGATCAAAAAGCCAATCAAAAAAACATTGCTAGAGGACTTCAAGTCCTTAAAGAAGCTCCAGAGAGCGAATTCACGCCCACGCCGTCAGAGATAAGACGCAGCGAATCCAAAGGCGCATTTATACGGATCCCAGACTAGGGTCAATTTAGTAGAGTCAGCGCTATCGTCAAGACAGTCGATCTGTGAGGTGTCTCTCTATTTGAAGGCTATGGAGGGGAGTTTTAGTCTCGCTTGCCGATGTTTAGAGTTCCCTTGTTAACTGGATCCCTACCGCGTCTAAGAATAGATCTCGAGCTGTTTGTTATAGCTGACTTATCTATATGGGCCAGAACGCAAGCAATTGTTTATAATTCCCCTCTCACGGTATAAACGACAGGGCGTTTCAGTCATCGCCATCTAACCTACGGAATTCATCAACACAATGTTTCAAATTGGTGCAAGTGACAAAATCGCTGTAATCGGACTCGGATACGTGGGCCTGCCTTTGGCCGTAGAATTTGGCAAAAACAGCCCAACCATTGGATTTGACATCCATGCGCAACGCATTAAAGAGTTGCAGGCAGGCCACGACAGAACGCTAGAGGTATCCAAAGAAGAAATGGCTGAAGCCAAACACATGAGTTACACCTGTGATCCGACTGAATTGGCCGATTGCAAGGTTTTCATAGTCACTGTCCCTACCCCCATCAATAGCCACAAACAACCCGATCTGACTCCTCTGATCAAAGCCAGTGAGACCATTGGCAAGGTAATGAAAGCCAATTCAGTCGTTATCTACGAATCGACTGTGTACCCGGGAGCTACCGAGGAGGTCTGTATTCCAATACTAGAGAGAGAGTCCGGCATGGTGTTCAACCAGGACTTTTTCGCAGGCTATAGTCCAGAGCGAATAAACCCGGGTGATAAAGAGCATCGAGTGAGTACCATCATGAAGGTCACTTCCGGTTCGACACCAGACGTTGCGCAAGCTGTTAATGCTCTCTACCAACGCATTATTACCGCCGGCACACACCTGGCAAGTTCTATAAAAGTAGCGGAAGCAGCCAAGGTTATCGAGAACACTCAGCGTGATCTGAACATCGCACTGGTTAATGAGCTGGCACTTATTTTTGACAGACTCGGTATCGATACGCTGGAAGTGCTAGAGGCTGCGGGTACAAAATGGAATTTTTTAAATTTCCGACCTGGTTTGGTAGGCGGGCATTGCATTAGTGTCGATCCTTACTACCTCACGCACAAAGCTCAGGAAATTGGGTATTACCCGCAGGTTATCTTGTCAGGGCGACAAATCAATGATGCCATGGGTGCATTTGTCGCCGAGAGAGTGGTAAAAATGCTAACTCGACGACGAATCCACGTGGTCGGGTCGAACATATTGATTCTGGGTCTAACTTTCAAAGAAAACTGCCCAGACTTACGTAACACTCGAGTTGTGGACATCGTTGCTGAACTCGAGAATTATCACGCAAATGTCGATATTTATGACCCTTGGGTTGATCGCGATGAGGCTTTCCACGAATACGGCATCAAACTCATAGATTCCCCTCAGAACAACCACTACGACGCCGTTATCCTTGCTGTTGCTCATGAGCAGTTCGTGTCCTTGGGCCCTGTAGCGATCCGAAACTTCGGCACAAAAGACAGTGTGCTCTACGATATTAAAAGTATCCTTCCAAAAGACTCAGTTGACGCCAGACTCTAAAATACAGAACAAACATTACTCATGAAAATCCTGATCACCGGCACTGCCGGTTTCATCGGTTCCACCCTTGCGCTGAAATTGTTGGCTCGCGGTGATGAAATCATCGGCGTCGATAATGTCAACGACTACTACGATGTCAATTTGAAACTGGCTCGATTAGAGAGAGTTAAAGCGCACGGGGGGTTCACTGAAGTACGAGGCAATCTTGAAGACCGCGCTCTGATGGAGGAGACTTTCAAGAAACATCAACCGCAAAGGGTTGTAAATCTTGCCGCACAAGCGGGAGTTCGCTACTCTCTAGAGAATCCTCAGGCGTACATCGATGCCAATATCATTGGCTTCACGAATGTTCTTGAAAACTGTCGCCATCACAACGTTGAACACCTGGTCTATGCCTCAAGTAGTTCAGTTTATGGCAATCACACAAACATGCCGTTTAGTGTGCACGAACCAGTCGATCACCCGGTTAGTTTGTATGCTGCCACTAAAAAAGCCAATGAGCTAATGGCCCACACCTATAGTCATTTGTTCAATCTGCCAACCACAGGCCTCCGGTTTTTCACCGTCTACGGTCCGTGGGGACGCCCTGACATGGCGCTGTTTCTGTTTACCAAGAACATCCTGGCCGGTAAACCCATAGATGTTTTTAACTACGGCAAGCACAAGCGAGACTTCACCTTTATAGATGACATTGTCGAAGGCGTCATCCGTACACTGGACAACATTGCAACACCGAACAGTGATTGGAACAGCGATGCTCCAGATCCAGCGACCAGCCCAGCCCCCTACCGCATCTACAATATTGGCAACAACCAGCCAGTAGACCTAGAACACTATATAAGTACTCTCGAGGGCTCTCTGAATCGTACCGCAGTAAAGAATCTGCTCCCGCTACAACCGGGCGATGTTCCTGATACCTATGCTGATGTTTCGGATCTGATTAGAGATGTGAACTACAAACCTGACACCAGTGTGGAAGAAGGTATCGGTAAATTCGTGGACTGGTATATGGATTATTACAAGGTCTAAAACATCTAATAGACTAAAGGAATGGATCTAACGAACGTTCCTTAGATCCACCCCTTTAGTCGATACATGAGCAAAGCCACGAGTTCGTGCAGCATGTGATCAAACTTGATCAAAGCAGTCATTTGTGGCATCCAGCCATAAAGTTGAAGGTCTGGTAGACCTTTGAAATCGACACTGATCGGGCAAATGCTTATATCAGTTCCGCTTAAAGCGAGCTCAAAGCTCTTAAATGCCCTGTGCATATGCATGGCGGAGGTTACCAATCGGACTGGGCCTTGCACATCTTCCGTAGCCAACATTGTCGCCACATTTACGGCATTCTCATACGTGTTCCTTGATTTGGATTCCAATATCAGGTTATCTTCGGGAACCCCCAAAGACGTCAGGTAGCGTGCAATTACCTCAGCTTCGGGAATTCTGTACATAACCCCACCTGACACAATCAATTTGGCATCTGGCTCCTTGGCTATAATGCGCGAAGCCTCGGTTGCTCGAACAAATGTTGCGGGAGACATAAGCTCAATACTGTCCACGGTTTGTGCCCGTGAACCAACACCACCACTTAGTAGTACGACATGACTACTCGGTGCACACTGATCATTGGATAAGTACAACCTTTCCAGCAGATTGACCATCGGATTAACGAGAATCGGGGCCGTAACCAACGCGTAACCGACAAGCCAGATCACGACGAATAATGTTGTTCGAACTGAAAATATGCCCGTTATCTTAATCGGCAACTGGCGTTTTCCATCACTCTGCTGAGTAGATAGTGTGCGCAACCGCTTCTGGGATGTGACTATGAGCACCAATCCGAGAGCAATGGAGGCAAGAAACAGAAGGGCAGCTGGATCTAGTAGCCAGTCGCGAAGTAATTCGAACATGGCGCAGTTATTAGAATGAGGAAGCGCCTAAGTCTACCTTCTTCCACAACTCTAATGTAACGACATCAGGGCATCCGCTTAGAGGAAAGAACACGTTCAGAAATTCATCCACTTGGCGAATAAAGCGTCCTACCCGGACTATCGAAGCACACAACTATCCATTATAATAATAAATTTCATAATCATTGCCTGAGCTAATAATAAGACTAGTGACAAGCCTCGATACTCCCAACTTAAACCAGCATCGGCAGCTTCGCGCATTTTGCCACGCAGCTCAAACGGGCAACATTTCAAAAGCAGCGCAACGCTTGAAATTAAGTCAGCCTACGGTTTCACTACAAATTCAAGCTCTGGAAAAAGAATTGGATACGCTATTGTTCGAGCGATGTGGACCGAAAATCAGACTCACACCAGCTGGAGATTTGCTGCTCGAATTAGCCCAGCCTTTGGTCGACGGATTCTCCCGCCTGGCAGATACCTTTGCCGCACAGTTGGGCGAAGTACATGCAGGTCCATTGGATATTGCAGCGGGTGAAGCCACCCTACTTTACGTTTTACCAGACATCATCAAGTCGTTTTCCGATCAATTTTCACAGATTGATGTCCGCTTGCACAATGTAACCGGCCATGACGGCTTGGCGCTACTGCGCGCTGATGAAGTTGATTTTGCCGTAGGCTCCATGATCGATATTCCAGACGATATGGTCTATCACCCTATTTATAATTACAAACCCGCTCTTATCATGTGTA
>JBLIIE010000154.1:0-11887 GCA_047634635.1 Granulosicoccus sp.
GGTTAGTTGAAATCTAGAAGGTGTGGATGTGTGCTCTGCCATTTCGCCAACTAATAGCGTGGATGAAGTAGCCGAAATACGGAAAAATATACTAAATCGACCACCATGCAATTTACACCAACTGTGTTTACATAAATGACCTTGTTAATGTTGAATAACGGGTGTCTCCTCACTAAGTTTTGGATCTGTACCATTTCCATTATAGTTTATCGCTGCATTGAAAGAAGATCCGCTATTCACAGTTATTTCTGCAACATCTTGAGTGGTTGGAATATCCAGCGTTAGAACCCACACACGATCAGTCGAAATACTAGACGATGGAGTTCCACCGCCGCCAACAATCAACTGATTCCCAATGATTCGTGTTACCGGCGATAGTAGGCGTTCAGGTAACAATGAAAAAGTAATCCAAGAATCAGTCGCTGGCGTGTATCGAAGTAGTTTATTACTTTCGACCGTTATGCCACCTGTCATATAGATTAATCCACCGTAAGCAAATGTCCCCGCTTCTGTATGAGATTGCAGAGTAGGCAAGTTACCCAATCGTTCCCACGTATTATTTGCAGGATCGTAAACACTAACGACATTACTCTGGCCGGTCCGATCACAAACATCACCTAGATCATGTCTGTACTGACCACCAATCGCGTATATCTTTCCGTTTAGTTCCACTGTCGAAAAATGCATTCGTGCATCAGGCATAGGTTCTGCTGTCTGCCAACCTTCTGATGGGTTTCGTAAGCTCAATGTATAATGTGCGTTAGTCCTGCACTGTGCTCTGGCATCCATTCCACCAAAATAATGCAGGACATTATCAACGACGGCAGCACCACCACCAGCAAATTCTTTAGGTGATTTTGGTCCTGATCTCCAAGTGTTATTCGTCGTGTTGTATATCCAGATTATATTTGAGACTTTACCCGGATCACTTCCTATTCTTCCACCTATTAGCCAGACATCATCACCATCAACAATAATTCCATTGTGTGTTACTGCTGATGCATCCGTCACTGAGGTGGTTGTTAGTAAGGTCCACTGCTTGGTAGCGGGGTTATATCGTTCGACGTTATTTTCTATTATTGCATTGTTGGCAAAGCCATTGAACGCGTATATTTTTCCGTTCACTAGCGCAGAAGCAGCCTCATTCCTGGGCTTCTTCATTGGTGATTGAGCAGTCCAATTCGATATAATGTTAGGTGCGATTGACGACTCGACTATTGGAGGTGTTACAACAACAGCCACCGGTGCGGCTATTGTTACATCGGGAATTTTTGGATCAACAAAGTTTGCACACATCCATTTTCCACCACCAACATTGTCGCAATCAACCCAATCTGTATCAGACACGCTATAAAACAAAGCTTCTGCTTGCGCGAGATCATTACCAAGAGCAGCTATTAAAACTATTTGTGGTTTGATAACAGGTTCAGGTACCACACCGATAGGAGGGACAACCATTGCAGGAGGATCAGGTTCGATAGGATCAGGTTCGACGGGATCAGGTTCGACGGGATCAGGTTCGACGGGATCAGGTTCGACGGGATCAGGTTCGACGGGATCAGGTTCATACTCGATGGTAGGAAGAACGGGGTCAGAGATAACAACCTCTGGAATGTCTAGCTCAAGTGGGGAAAGAATTATTACGGGCGGTTCAGGGATAACCAATGGTGAGACATCTTTGCTCTGCCCACAACTAGTCACTAATAATGATAATAAGAGCGTCTGTGGTAATGTTCGAGTGAATTTCATTAAGTATCTCAGGTGTGAGTTTGATGCTATTTATATTTTTTAATTTTGTATCACACGAAATTCATTCGGATAAATAGAGCTAGCTACTGAATCAGTATGTTCTGTATCGAAACCGATGAGTAAAAAATAGTTGGCACTAATAAATGGAAATTCACCTTAATGACTTAAAAATATCTTGTGAAACACAAAACACTGATGGTAAATGTGAGAAAGGCGATCTATATCTCTACTACGACATGGTGGTTGGGGAAACTGTATTGATTAGGTTTTCACCCGTTCTCAGTAAATAAAACCCCATACAGGGAATTCACCGACTAGATGCCAATGGCGAAATCAATACGCTTACTCGTACGGGTTACGAATGTCCATTTAGCCGTCATCTTGGTCAATCATAAACCAGACGATACTAGCACTGGAAGAAAAAAATATTGTAGTCTGCAGCACAAACTTCGGGTATTTGTGACCGAAGACCCACTTTCATGATCAGGGGCTTCTCTGCCGTTAGTAAAGTGAAATGGATTTAAATATAAGTTAATTATTTGATATTTTCAAAGCCGATAAATGTGGAGGAGTACACGGAACATCGTTCTTCGACTTTGATGAAAAGTTTGGTATTCGTAAGGCCCCCCAAGGCAAATTCACGTTATACAATTCAAGTTGTACTCGAAAGTTGACCATTGCCTCGGTGTGTTGTAATTAACGGCATGTTGTCAGCGGGCGAGGGTTGTGACAGCCGGGTAAATGAATAAACTCCGGGGGCTGTTCTAGTATTTATCGTTTATGTAAAGTGTTTGACTATTGGCACACTTAAATTACTAATTACGTAAAAGGTGGCAAGTTATTAGCCAAAACAGCATAACCTTAGTTTAGGTATGTAAGGCCAACGGGCCAAAACTAAATTCATACTAATCAGGTTGAAATTAAAGTAGATTGAGAAGACGCCGAGTTAAAGATAGTAATACAGTTGCATGTTACGGTAGTAAATAGGGTTAAGGCGTTTAAACAATCAGGTAATGTAGTTGCCCATTGGCAAGCTGCATAGGAATCTGTAAAGTTCATTTTTTTCTCGTTGATGGCGAGCTGGAGTTCTACCGGCTGGTTTTAATTTTACTAAATTGGTTTTTCCCACCATGCACATTGTGAAAACTCACTAAGAGCTATAAATCAGAATTTATACAGAGGTAGAAATATTTTCGAGTAATTTAGTCCTACGGTTGAATCCATGAAGCAGTTATCCATTCGCCTCTCGGCGTAACGCGATTGCAGCTGTATAGGGTGTGTTTTACCTAGGCGAAAACGAGTGGTTAATGCAGTCTATAATCTAGGCAATCTGAGAAGGAGAACGCGATGCAGACTGTGTACACAGAGCGTCACCGTGACTATCGCGAGCCTGTAACCTACACAGATATTTGGAGTTAATTCAAACTCTGCACTAATGACATTAGTGCGTTAACATTCCCTACAAATGTGGCACAACATGGATATTAAACATCGTGATGATGCTCATTAATTGATGGGATTGCCTATGAAATTGAGTCCACCTATATGGGGTCTATCGCCACCCCCGTTGGACGCGCATTACTCCTTTCGCAGTCATGTGGAAAACATGAAAGAAAAGCCATTCACCGACATGCTCACGCTTGATATTAGGAAAGGATTCAACCGCCTTGTCAGTGGCTCGCTGACCGATTTAGGTACTGACGATCTGCCCCTTGCTTCTTTGGTTTATCACTACACACAAGCAAAAGTGAGCCAGAATGGTGGAAATGTCCATTCTTTCACTACGCCGATCTCAGCTGGGATCTAATGGGACGCATTGCACGTCTGGCCGACATACTAAAAATATCTGTTTCGCCGCAGATTCTCTTTTACCTGACAGAAGCAAATACATTCGCCAGTATGCGCAAAGTTGTTGAAACAAACGAAATGCGGTTTCATGAATATTAACATTTTCGCGATCAAGCCACTTTCTTCGCCTCCGGCACATCGAACAAGTGGGAAGGTCTGTTGACTGAAGAGGACCTTGCCCGTTATTCCCGATCGTTGCGCTTCGCTTATGTCTCCAGAGGATGTTTCATGGCTTAATTGAGGTGCTCAGCGCAAGTAGACGGTCCGCTGAGAGGGCTTCGCTGATGTTGGGTTAGTACAAAACACGATGCTTGTTAACAGGTTCGTCAAATTCGATGCGAAACTACTCGTGCGATTGAGCTGTGAATAGTGCAAGCATAGAATACAATGTTTACAAACTGTTCAGAGAAGTCTCTATAAGCGGTTATTGGTTGTGTGGACTAGGCATCACACGTAACAAATTTCATACAAGGTAGGTGCGATGAAAGATCGATTTGATTATGCAATATCCACTGCGTCCCAAGTAGCACGTGACCATTACATAGATGCTGTAGATCTTGTTCTTGCAGGGCAGGCTGGGATTGTTAATGCTTTTGAAAATGCGGTTGAGTCTGATCCGTGTTTTGCACTTGGATTCGCCGGTTTGGCGAGGGGCAACCAAGTCAGTGGAAATGTTTCAGACGCAAAGCACGCCATTGAAAAAGCACGCAAGCTGACAAAGGGGCTTGATGTGCGTGAGCGGAGCCATATCAATGCCTTGGGTCTCTTAGTAGATGGGAACGTGACTGAAGCTTACTTGGCCATTCGCGGGCATGTCGATACGTACCCGCGCGATGCGTTGGTCGCACAAACTTGTTCATCAGTATTTGGACTGATTGGATTCTCAGGTAAGCCTGGACGAGAAGCCGAAATACTTGCCTATACCGCGGCACTGTTACCTCACTATGGTGAGGATTGGTGGTGTCTGAGTCAGTATGCATTTGCTTTGTGTGAGACAGGTAATCAGGTCAAAGCGTCTGCAATTATTGATCAGTCGCTCTCCCTAAACGCACTCAATGCCAATGCTGCGCATGTTCAGAGTCATGTGTATTACGAAACGGGTGAAACCCAACTGGGCATTAGTTATCTGGAGGATTGGCTAAAACGGTATGACCGCTCTGGATATTTGCATGGTCATCTGTCATGGCACGCAGCACTCTGGTCGTTGGAGCATGGCGATATTGACAATATGTGGTACCGGATTACGACAGATATTCAACCTGGCGTTACCCAAGGTCTACCTATAAATGTTCTTACCGACACGGCTTCGATACTTTACCGCGCAGAGCTGGCAGGTATATCGGTACCAAAAGAAAACTGGATCAATATCAGCACATATGCACAGCAGTTTTTCCCTAAAACTGGTTTGGGTTTTGTTGATATTCATGCCGCTCTTGCACATGCCATGGCTGGAGACACTACCGCACTGACCAAAATCATTGATTTCCCTAATACATCTACTGGTGATTTGGTAACTCCAGTCGCTGAGGCGTATAAAGCAATCGCACAACAAAAGTGGAAAGAGGGTGTCAATCTTCTGGTTTTAGCAATGGCTGATCATGCTCGGTTAGGCGGCAGTCGTGCACAACGTGACGTGCTAGAATTTTCCCTGCTTGGTGCTTTATTGAAGCTTGGAAAGGACGAGGAGGCGAAACGTATACTCATGTTACGGCGTCCAGTTTTGGCAAACACACGGTCTTTGCATGGGCTGAACAAGCACTAGCCGATTTGCCCTCTGCTCTTATTACTTTTATCCATCTACAGATTCTTCAGTGTGGGGTGTTAGGATTCAAGGATGCCCATAGTCATTAAAATACAATAATCCACGATGGGTATATTGTAGAAATATATTTGGGGTCACTAGCCCTGTTAATTTTATAGTCAAGGATAACTGGTCGTCGTTGATAGGTGTTTTCTCGACTGAGCGACCATGAGTCAGATCATCAAAGGACCATTTTTCGATTAGATTCGTTTGTAGCATTCTTAGAATCTGTTGCATCGAGTGCTTCGTTTTTGATTGAAATTTCATGTGCGCAATGAGCAAATAGACGCACAGAGTGATCCAGATCTGGGTCATTACTGCATTCTTACTGATTCCTGCGAAGGACTTGATTTTCAGGTTATGCTTTATCCATTTGAAGAATAGCTCGATTTGCTAGCGTGATTTATAGATGGCCGCAATCGTACTGGCTGCAAGTGCAAATTGTTAGTCAGAAAAACATAATGCATACCTAAAATTGGGTCACGATAAACAGCCACTACGCAGTGGGATCGGGCAACGTTTCGCTGTTGACACACCCGTAAACTCTATCGCCTGATCACTAGTTAATCCCGATTGTCGTTTAATGTCTTGTCGCTCTAGAACCCGCGTAGTAGTGTTTGAGTTTAGTCTGGCAACAAAGATAATACCCTTGTGTGACAGTGTTTTATACCACTCATAGCCAGTGTATCCACGATCTACTGCAACGATGCTACCTTTAGGGAAGTCGACTGATCGTCCTTCAATCATTTCGTGTTTTCTAGCCTCTGTAACGGTAACGAACTCTGGCAAGTTGCCTTTGTGGTTCATAGCAATATGAAGTTTTACCCCACCATTAGTTTGTCGAAACGAAGCTCACGCAAATAGCTAAAGGCACAAATTAACGGTAGTTGCATCCATCTAATACAGCTCGTTCTTGAGACGAAATCCATACCCTGGAGCCGAGAAGGGATCCGGTGGACACTACTCACCCAACTGTCGGTAACAACGAAATTGGATACGCTCAAGGCTCTCGACTGTTATGAACAACGCTGGAATATAGAATTATAATTCAAAGTATTGATGTCAGGAATGGGAGTTGAAGCTTCAAAACAGTGTGAACTCAAACGACTAGAAAAATGGATTGCACTTTGCTGCGTGGTCGGTTTGCGAATCCATTAACTAACCATGCTGCCACGAGAGTCAGAGACATTTCCTGCAACGTATGTATTCGCTGAAAGTGTATGTCCTATATTGACTCGAACAGGGAAGCTGTGCGATACAGCGACAGGACTAAAAGTTTATCTTTATGCCCTCGCCAGGTTGGGAAGGTACTTGAACCGTACGGCGGATTCACCACCTAGAATAATTGTCATGTGGAGGGGTATTCGTGAGCTCAGCAAACTATGACAAGGCTATGAATTGCGCTTGGTGAAAATGTGGGTAGTTGAATGGAGTACGTAGCGCTTACCAATGGCTGACGTGGCGTTGAGCCTTTTTCGCCGGTTTTAGATTCATCACGCTGGTGCATTGAAATGCCTCTGAAGCGCGGCACAACACCTCATGCTGAGAAACTTGCTGCATACACAGGCAATAAAACTGCAGTGCGCAGCTGCAATGCTTTGGCTATATTGCTCAACCCATGCAATGGAACTATGATCACCAAGACCGGGACAAAACCAGCATCAAAATTACAAGCCGCCTTGGCATGGCCACGCGAACCTTAGATTTCATTATCGTTTTGCTGGATTGGCTCACTCTGACGGTTAACGAAAAAATGACCAGATAGCGATTTCCAACAAGGGAAGCAGGAAAACCCAATCGATATGGGCACTCATAGTTCGTTACACCTTCCACAGCAAGGTTGCTAGAGTGCGTAAAAGTAACCAACTTTTATCGCAAGGAAAAATGTCTACTTGACAGCATAAATTGTAATTAAGTTCAAAAAAACGGGAGAAATGCAACTTCAGCCAGAGACGTATTTTTACGATGTAGAAATACAGCCGTATACTTGATTTCGAACTTCTAATGACGGTAGTGTCTCGACCCTAGGCGGCGGTAAGGTTTCGGAAATCGACGGCTGCTTTCCTTCATTTTGCGTGATGAAGGAATCATGATTCCTTGCGCGCGGGACTCTATATGCAAACGCCCAACTCATATTATCCACTTCATAATCACGAAGTGGCAGTGACCTACATCATTTTACAGGGCAATGCTGCGTGGGCGTCTTGTGGAAGTTTCCGACGACGTATGGCGCACGTCATGGAATCTTAAAGTCTTCAGATACATCAATCAGATCCCCTCACATGATGCTGCCAGAATTACTGCTAACGGTCCTTTGAGAACATTAACGCGCGCACTTGGTGGCACCAGTTTGAATGATGGCATCCGAGTGTTGGGCATTAATCCGGGTGACAAGGGAAACGAGCCTAGTGAAAAAATTTTGTGAATACAAGCCGCATGAGATTTTGGTGATGCCGAAAAAAAGCTGCAAAATGTACGCTGTTCCATCAGGTGGTGCAGTCGCTAATTCAGGGGACATTGCCAACGCTGTGCGATTTTTCGTGAGTCCGCGCGCCCACTTTGTTAGCGGCACGGTTTTGACTATAGACGGCGGTATGTTTGCAAGTCAGGCGGTGGTCTGCGTTTGATAAAACTTTGCAATGCTATGGCTGCACTAACCTATCCCTGTGGCAGGAAGTGGTTAGTGCATTCACAGTGGCATATTTAGGAGTTGCGTGGAAGAGGCGTCCTGTGCGCCAGTACCTTGCAGATCCGCTCTACTACCTAAGAGGTGGTGCGTAGATCAGACCACCATTGGTCCACAACTCGTTAATTCCGCGTACAAGCCCTACGGGTGTATTGGGCCCAATGTGTCGATCGTATATTTCACCGTAATTACCAATTTGCATAATGACCCGACTGCACCATCTAGGGTTGAGTCCGAGTTTGATGCCAGTGCTGCCCTCAGAGCCTAGTAAGCGTCGTATAGCAGGGGTTGATGCCGTGCTTGGGTTATTAATATTTACGCTTGTCACGCCAAGCTCCTCTGCATTGATCATACAGTTGAGGGTCCAGCGCACGATATTCTCCCAATCACTGTCACCGTGCGCGACCATGGGTCCTAAAGGTTCCTTGGATATGACTTCTGGCAGAACTACGTGGGCATCTGGCTGTGCAAAGGTAGTTCTGGTTGCGGCTAACGCTGAGCGGTCAGTTGTTATGGCTTTGCATTTACCTTCAATGTAACCCTGAGCAGCCTCCGATTGGTCATCGAAGAAGACTGGCCGGTAACGGAGGTCGCTAACGGTGAAAAAGTCCGCAGCGTTCAGTTCAGATGTCGTGTCGCGACTGACGCAGATTGCTTGATTGTCCAGCTCAAGTGCACTGCGGATTCCGGTGCGCTTGTTAACCATAAAACCCTGGCCATCATAAAAATTAACACCGACAAAACTGCCGAAGTCCACATTGCGCTGTAACGTCCATGTAGTGTTTCGAGACAAGATATCAAGCACACCGGATTCCAACGCAGAAAAACGTTCACCTGCAGACACTGGTACCATTTCGACCGCCTCGGGGTCGTTGAAGACAGCGGTGGCAACAGCACGGCAAACGTCCACGTCGAATCCGCTGTATTCACCGAGGCTGTTGGCACTGGCAAAACCTGCAAGCTGCTGATTTACCCCACAACTTAACGCACCGCGCTCCGCCACTCGCTCTAGTGTGGAACCATGGGCACCGAAAGCAAGCAAGCCGCTGAAGGCCAGCGCAAACGATTTAGTGTGTATGGAGATCATATTATTTCGGCTTGTAGTGAATGAGCTCGACCGGTGTCGGCGAATCGTCCGATGTATGGCGATAACTTGTGCGTGCGCAGGGCGCAATATAGGCGGATTCTGTGGGAACACCATAGCCAGCGAGTTCTTCTTCTACACGAATTCCGCGGTTCAGTGATGGTGTATCCTCACCATCGGCATCCTGACACGCCTTGATCACTATGATGTCATCGTCGCTGAACTCGCGCACCAGTAAGCGTACGGCCTGCTTGTTCGAAGAGCCAAGCATTTGCGTTGAGTTGTTGTCGAAAATCAATACGGTGCGTCTGTGTTTCTCGTACGAGTTTAAATTTGGTGCTGTTCGCTGAGTGTCCGATTCAAAGAAGCGTCTCTTTGCCTGCGCAAAGACTATGTCTTGACGCGTGCGTTTGTCTTGTGGCAATTCGTCAAACTCATACACGTCGACGGTTTTGACTGATAGGGTTGGGTTTACTCGACCTGAATTTTGAGCACCACTGATAAATGCTGTGTTATCGCCACCTTGCTCAGCAAATATATTATCCGCCAGGTCAATATCAGCGATTGAATCAGTGCCGCTGATCTTCATCAAAGAAGACGGGTAAACCGCATTGTTCTCTTCAATGTATTCTCGGGTTAGCCCTATTTTCCCCACTGCTAGCGTGTAGTCTGTCACCAAGCCAGATTCAGTCTCGGAGAGCCGTTTGCTATACGACACGTAGTTTTTACCTTGATCGGCGCTGACTAGCTGCACACCAAAACTTGCATCCTCCAGCGCGCGAACGACTGCATGCCCGAACGTCGTTTTAGGTGCACTAATTTGTAGGGTTGTCGTCGTGGGGCGCATTTCTGGAATCTGGATAAGTGTTGCAATCAAATTTGTAGCAATGAGTTGTAATTGAGCTCGAACCAACGGATCTGTGTTTTCGACTACCTCAAGATTTGAAGCTATGCGAGGTGTAATTGATTCTGCGGTGATACCAACAGTTTGTGATGGCGCTACACAGCTTGCCAGTAAAGCTGAACAGACGATGAGTCGGGAGGCAAGGAAGCGATTGTTACTAACGCTCATGAATTTCTCCGCCACAATTCGAGCACGACACCACGGCTGGGAAAGCGATCCGCTTGTTCGGCCACCGGTGCCCAACAACCTTCATCCAGTACGCTATCGCGTGGAACCCCACGAGCCATTAATGCTTCGGTAACTCGACTAGCGCGTCCGAGGGCAAGGCCTTCGTTGCCAATTTCCAATGAGGTGGGGCCGTTACTGCAACCGACTAGGCTGACGATATCGTCGTCAATCAAAACATTCTCGACAAGTTGATCAATTAGCGATTTATTTCTATTACCCAGAATCATCGAGTCATTACCAAACACGACCACATATCTGTAAATTTTTGAGTAGTCATCAAGCACTGAAGCGAACGTAGACTGACTGGTGTAGAACAGATTATTCACTTCGACTTGACTGGAATTAAGGGCTCGTAGAGATGCACCGTTGGCACTCTGCGCCGCGATATTGCGTACTATTTCTGGCGTTACGAGCGATATTATTGGCGTTTGTTCATCCAGGCTTAGCGACGCCACATATTGTGCCTTGGAAAAGGAGGGGTCTTTAACTTGTTTTCTGCTGGAAACGGTGTCATTGACAGTGACTGCTGCACGAGTTCCGGAAAGTCTGACTGTGCTTGCAGGAGCTACGATATTATCGCCCAATAATTGATATTTTCGGGCAACACTGACGGCACCTACTGTCACTGAAAAATTAAGGTTTGAGTTGTTATCCAATGTCTTATTTGTCTTTGAATAAGACACAAAGTTTGCTCCCTGATCAGCACTGACACGCTGGATACCAAAGCCTTTCTTTGCCAGCACTGCAGCGAAGTGATTTAGCGTTAGATCGGATTCAGTGGCGTTTATTTGTAAAGTTGTGCTTAACGGATCATATATCTGAGCAATCGCATCAGCCAGATCCTGAATGATGGTTTGATCGACAGAAGGAATCTGTTCGACTTTTACGGGGGGGAGAATACCTATTTTTTGCAGCTCATTCATGGTTGAACAAGCGCTTAACGAGCCTATGCTGATCAGTACACAGATTTTGGCAATCTTAATAATTGGTTGCATGTTTGCGTTCCTGCCAACTGGATACATTACAGTTTTCCTATTCCGATTGTTTTGAGTCCATACGCTCAGTCTTACCTTTGCATCTGACTACACATTAAAAGATACCAACATGTGGGGAAAAATTCGAGTGTAGAGATCATGAATCCGCGCAGCATAGCTAATTGTTTGACATTTCAGTAACAAACGTGATTTTCGACACTGAAAATGCGCAGTGGGTGACTCTATACTGGTGTTGTAGTCGTTGTTTTTACAACTTAACCTCGCGCAGTCACATCATCATGCAAACGATATTACGAATCAATACGCTGTCAATTTTCACTCTAGCGGTATTGATTCTGCCTGGTTGCATGACGAGGGATAATGAAACAACAACTCAGGCCCCCTTATTAAAGAACAACGATAGTACGCCTATGGCTGTGATAGCCAACGACTTTGTCAACGCTATGCGGCAGATTCCATCGCTTGTACCAGCATCGACAACGGTACAGTTTCTTCGTACACAGATGGACGATGGGTTGATCCAGTCATTTAAGAGCTCACTTGAACTTGCAGGCTACGGGGTACGCTGGGTTGGCGAGTCAGTCGGCACCCC
>JBLIIE010000155.1:0-11716 GCA_047634635.1 Granulosicoccus sp.
ATGTTGGACCTAGCTTTGCACGGGCAATCAGGTCCAGTTTCATTGGCTGAGATATCCATGCGGCAGGAAATATCGCTCTCCTATCTGGAGCAGTTGTTTTCAAAGCTAAGGCGTCATGGCCTTGTGACCAGTACTCGTGGTCCCGGTGGTGGGTACTCCGTTTCGCGCAATTTGAAGGAAGTGGCAGTCTCCCAGATAATAGGGGCTGTCAATGAGTCAGTCGATGCAACTCAGTGTGCGGGCAAGGAAAATTGTCATAGCCATGGTCGCTGTCTGACCCATGATTTATGGGAGGGGTTGAGTGCGCAGATTGAAGAATTTTTAAGCAGCGTATCGTTGCAGGACATGATTGATCGACAACGTGTTCAAAATGTTTCGATGCGTCAGGATAAGGTAATGCTGCAACGGCCCTATGCATAATAAAATCGTTTTCATCGTAACCTAAGTCATACGATTACTTTCGGAATTCGTACAAGTTCATACACAGAGCGTTACCGCTCCAGATAATTAAATATACTTGAGGCAGAAATAGTGAGCTCTTTAAACATCCCTATATACATGGATTATTCAGCAACTACACCCGTAGATGAGCGGGTTGCTGCAAAAATGTCGGAATGCCTGACTAAGCAAGGGCACTTCGGGAATCCGGCATCACGGTCACATCCTTTCGGGTGGCGTGCGGATGAACTCGTTGAGGAAGCTCGCGAGAATGTTGCAAAGCTGTTGGGTGCAGATGCTAAGGAAATTGTTTGGACATCTGGTGCAACGGAATCAGACAACCTTGCTATCAAAGGCGCAGCTCTATTTAACGTCAAGAAAGGCAAGCACATTGTTACGCTGAAAACTGAGCATAAAGCGGTGCTCGATACGTGCCGGCAGCTTGAAAGAGAAGGGTTTGAAATCACATACCTTGATCCGTTGGAAAATGGACTATTGGATTTAGATGTGTTTACAGCGGCTCTGCGAGATGACACAACAGTTGTTTCCATTATGCATGTGAATAATGAGATCGGCGTTATTCAAGATTTGGCCGCGATTGGAAAAATCACTCGCGAGCGTGGAATTGTTTTTCATGTAGATGCTGCTCAGAGCCCCGGCAAAGTGGCGATTGATGTAAATGAAATGAACGTGGATCTGATGTCTTTGTGTGCACACAAAGTATATGGTCCAAAGGGAATCGGTGCTTTGTATGTCCGTCGAAAGCCAAGAATTCGTCTGGAAGCACAAATCCACGGTGGTGGTCATGAGCGTGGTATGCGTTCAGGAACTTTGGCGACTCATCAAATTGTTGGTATGGGCGAAGCATTTCGTATTGCTCATGAAGAGATGGGAGTGGAAAACGAGCGCATGCGCGTTCTGCGCGATCGCCTCTGGGCTGGTTTTGTAGACATGGAAGAAATCTATCTGAATGGCGATCTGGCCAAGCGGATTCCTGGCAACCTGAATGTAAGTTTCAATTTCGTGGAAGGTGAAAGCCTCATCATGTCCATGAAGGACATTGCAGTTTCAAGTGGGTCAGCATGTACAAGTGCTAGTTTAGAGCCCTCCTATGTACTGCGTGCTATCGGAAGAAATGATGAACTTGCACACAGTTCTATCCGATTTACAATAGGGCGCTTCACAACTGAAGAGGAAGTGGACTTCACTATCAAGCAAACACGCGATGCAGTAGAGAAATTGCGAGATCTATCCCCACTATGGGATATGCATAAAGAAGGTATCGATCTAGATTCAGTTGTATGGGCTAGTCACTGATAGTTAGTCACCAAAGGTTTTGAACACGACGACAATGCTGGTTTTTCTGGCGCTTATTTAGAAGTACAATTTAATTGATAAATACAAACGCCCTTGGGGGCGTTTTAATCGGAGAAAGTCATGGCTTACAGCGACAAGGTACTTGATCATTACGAAAATCCACGCAACGTTGGCGTTATGGATAAAGACGACCCAAATGTAGGTACTGGAATGGTGGGTGCGCCTGCTTGTGGTGACGTGATGCGTCTTCAAATCAAAGTGAATGACGATGGCATCATTGAAGATGCAAAGTTCAAAACTTACGGATGTGGTTCAGCTATTGCTTCTTCATCACTCGTCACTGAGATGGTTAAAGGCAAAACTTTGGAAGAAGTTGGTGAAATTCGAAATAGCCACATCGCTACTGAGCTTGCCCTGCCACCAGTGAAAATCCATTGTTCTGTTCTTGCAGAAGATGCGATTGCTGCTGCCATTGCAGATATCAAAGCGAAGCGTACTGCCCAGGGTGCTTCTGAAGCAGTCGCTAGTTAGTTAAAGTAAATCCGGAGACTTATCATCATGGGTGTAACGCTCACTGATCGTGCTGCAGAGCACATTAAAGGTTATCTCGATAAGCGTGGCAAAGGCTTAGGGCTTCGTTTAGCTGTTCGCACAACGGGGTGTTCGGGCCTTGCTTACGTAATCGAGTTTGCTGATGAAGTTGCTGCTAACGATGAGGTTTTTGAAGATAATAACATTACTGTTATTATTGATAAAAAGAGTCTGGTCTATCTGGAAGGTACTGAGCTCGATTTTACTCGCGAAGGTTTGAACGAGGGGTTTCTATTTAAAAACCCGAACGTCAACGCCGAATGTGGTTGTGGTGAGTCTTTCACCATCTGACCGAGCTTTTTGTTCTTGAGTTTATGAGTTAGCTGCCCGGCAGTCATTGCGACCCGGGCAGTTTTGTTACTGCAGTCCGAGATCGCTTCTCCATGCGCGTAGATTTTTCCAAAACATTTTTTGAACTCTTTGGCTTTGCAGAAGATTTTGCTATTGATCGAGCCGAGCTCGTAGGGCGTTTTCAGCAATTACAAAAACAGCTTCATCCTGATAAATTTGCGTCGCAACCAGATGCTGAGAAGCGTTGGTCGATGCAGGTAGCCAGTTACGTTAATGAGGCGTATCAAACTCTGGGAAATGATCTGAGGCGGGCAATCTATCTGCTGAATGTTAATGGTGTCTCCATCGATGAAGAGACGGATACCCAAATGTCCCCAATGTTTTTGATGGAGCAGATGGAACATCGTGAAGCTCTTGAAATGGCGCCTTCGGCTGCTGATCCGTTTGCTTCTCTTGATGTTATTCGACGTCAACTTAAAGCAAGTACCTTAGGGCAGATAGCGGCTTTTGAAAGCGCGAGTTCAAAGAAAAACTGGACTGAGGCACGAACTGTCGTTAGGCAATGGCAGTTTTTAGAAAAATTGCGCCAAGAAGTCATGAGTACAGAAGAAAGCTTGGACAGTTGAATTCAATTCCTGCCGGGTACCTGATTAAGTTTTGATTACCGATAGTTCGGAAAATTACTAAGGAGTAGGGCTAACGTGGCATTGCTGCAAATTGCGGAACCCGGTCAAACACAAGCACCTCATCAGCGCAAGCTGGCTGTAGGCATTGATTTGGGCACGACGAATTCATTGGTGGCTGCCGTAAGGAGTGGCAGTGTTGATGTATTGATGGATAGTTCAGGTCATCGATCGCTACCGTCTGTTGTGTGTTATTCAGAGAATGAAAAACCTGTTGTTGGGTACTTGGCAGATTCCGCGTTGACAGATGCGCTCAGCATCATTCGCTCAGCCAAGCGATTAATGGGCAAGGGTGCCAAGGATTTGCAGGATTCCTGGTTGAACAAACATTATCAGTTTGACCTTGTGAGCGGGTCGCTACCAGCATTTGTAACAGCGGGCGGTCCAAAAACCGCAATAGACGTATCGTCGGCAATATTGAGTGCGTTGAAACAGACTGCAGAGGCCACGTTGGGTGGCAAGTTGGTGGGGGCTGTAGTTACTGTACCTGCGTATTTTGACGATGCGCAGCGTCAGGCAACCAAGGACGCAGCGGCGTTGGCGGGTTTGCAGGTGTTGCGATTGTTAAACGAGCCGACAGCTGCTGCTGTTGCCTATGGTTTAGATAGCTCCGATGAAGGGATAGTTGCTATATATGATCTGGGTGGTGGAACCTTCGATATCTCACTGTTGAAGATGCAGCAGGGTATATTTGAAGTGCTTGCCACAGCAGGTGATACTGCTTTAGGTGGTGACGATATTGACAACCTGCTTGTGCGGTGGCTGCTTGATAAGGCAGGTCTGGCAACGTTGTCGTCAGAAAGTGAAGAAGCCACAGCCAAGCAATATGCACGAACCCTGAAAGAGGCATTGTCTATCGTGGAGGCCGTTGATGTGGACTGGCGAGACCAGCAGGGCAATAACTGGGCTGGCGTCTTAACCAGGGCTGAATTTAACGAGTTACTTGAACCTTTGGTGGCAAGAACACTGAAACCGTGTCGTCAAGTGTTGCGAGATGCCGAAATTGAACGTGAAGATGTGACCGCAGTGGTGATGGTTGGCGGGTCAACACGAGTGCCGTTGGTTCGTGATCGCGTAAGCGAGTTTTTCGAGCGGCAGGTTCTCACGTCAATCAATCCTGATGAGGTTGTTGCCATCGGGGCGGCTATTCAGGCGGATATTTTGGCAGGAAACAAACCAGATAGCGATTTGCTCTTACTTGACGTCACTCCCTTGTCTTTGGGATTGGAAATAATGGGAGGAATGGTGGAGAAGGTTATCCCGAGGAACACAACCATTCCGATTGCAAGGGGACAGGAATTTACGACATACAAGGACGGCCAGAACGCCATGGCCTTGCATGTCTTGCAAGGCGAGCGTGAAATGGTGGACGACTGCCGGTCACTTGCCCAGTTTGAGTTAAAGGGGATTCCGGAGCATGTTGCCGGGGCTGTTCGGATCCAGGTGCTTTTCCAGGTAGATGCGGATGGATTGCTCACCGTTAGCGCGTTGGAGCGAGAGAGCGGGGTAGCTGCAAGCGTTGACGTCAAGCCATCTTATGGTCTGTCTGATGGTGAAATTGAACGCATGCTTCGCGAGTCTATGGAGCATGCCTCAGAAGATATTCAAAAACGTGCTTTGCAGGAGCAGAGGGTGGAGGCGGAACGAGTGCTGGAAGCCATTAAAAGTGCCCTTGAGTCTGATGGAGACCTGCACTTGTCCGGGGATGAGCGCAAGAGCATCGATTTCCAAATTCAAGCGCTAAAGGACAGCCTGCAAGGCGCTGATCGCGGTAGCATTAAGTTAGCCGTTCTTGAGCTTGAAAAAGCGAGTAATGAATTTGTTGAGCGACGCATGAATGCCAGTGTCAGGAAGATGATGTCAGGACACGGGATTGATAACGTCGGCTCGGCTCTGGGAAAAACTGCCGAAGACACTGTCAGTACCGATAGATAGTCTGTCTGGAATTATATATTCCAAGCAGTTTTTTTATAAAGTTAACGAAGTTACATTAAACCGACAGTGGAGTTGAAGGCGGCATGCCAACATTGACAATTAAACCTCATCCGGAAATTTGTCCTGATGGGGCTGAATTTTCAGTAGATCCGGGTATTTCAGTTTGTGACGCGATGTTGCGCAACGGTGTTCATATCGAACACGCCTGTGAAAAATCGTGTGCATGTACAACCTGTCATGTTCATATACGTATTGGAGGCGAAAGTATGGAGGAGGCCGATGAGTTAGAGGAAGACTATCTGGATAAGGCCTGGGGGCTGGATCCGGATTCGCGCCTAAGTTGTCAGGCCATGGTTGCCGACGACGATTTGATCATCGAAATTCCTAAATACACCATAAACATGGTTTCAGAGGCACCACACTAGTGAGTTTAAAATGGGTTGATGTCCGTGATATAGCTATTGAGCTTTGTGACGCTCATCCGGATGTAGATCCACAATATGTCAGATTTACAGATTTACACGCGTGGGTGCTAGCAATAGAAGGATTCGATGACGATCCTCAAAAATCATCAGAGGGTATTCTAGAGGCCATACAAATGACCTGGATTGACGAAATCGATTGATCGACTTTATTTAATCGTAAAAACAACGCTTCAAACGGTTGACCGTTGAAGAACTTGTCGCTATTATTGCGCGGCTGAGAGGAACGAAGTTTCGGGGTATAGCGCAGCCTGGTAGCGCATCTGCTTTGGGAGCAGAGGGTCGTAGGTTCGAATCCTGCTACCCCGACCACTTTTTTGCTTTGATTACCGTTTTTTAAAGTATTATTCGCTCAGTTGTTCGTGTGTACGTACCGTCGCATTTGCAGGTACGGCTGATTTAAGAGCCTCACCTGGTTTTCGGCAGAGAGCGCTCGTAGCTCATCTGGATAGAGCATCGGCCTTCTAAGCCGAGGGTAGCAGGTTCGAGTCCTGCCGGGCGCACCATTGTTTTGCAGAAGGTCGGGCGTAACGCATTAGTTTTTGTATCTGTGGGCTATCAACCTACAGCTGTATGTCCATGACTTGGTGTTGTTTTTGCCAATAGTGCAGCAAGGAAGTATCATAATTGTTAGGGCAAATTTGTGGTGAGCGTAGCTCAGTTGGTAGAGCGCAGGATTGTGATTCCTGTGGTCGCGGGTTCAAATCCCGTCGTTCACCCCACCTTAGCCAGCAGTGCATCTAATGCTATGCACTAATGTCTCGTCATTTTTGTCGGGATTTCGCTATAATCGGCGATTAACATTCATTACTCTGCGAGAGTGGCGGAATTGGTAGACGCGCTGGTTTTAGGTACCAGTGTCATTGACGTGGGAGTTCGAGTCTCCCCTTTCGCACCAGATTTCGTGCCTTACCAGGCACATCACATGACCCGATGAACGCCCCGAAAGGGGCCACGGCAAACATCGCGGTTTATCGAGGCAAGCATGCAAGTATCCGTTGAAACTACCCAGGGCCTAGAGCGTCGAATGACTGTCGCGCTGCCTTCTGAAGACATTGACAGCGCCGTGATGGAACGGCTACAGAGTCTGAGCAAGACCACTCGTATCAATGGTTTTCGGCCTGGAAAAGTCCCTTTCAAGGTCGTCAAGAAACGTTATGAGCCACAGGTTCGTAGCGAGGTGCTTGGCAGCATGATAAATCGCTCATATTTTGATGCGGTCCAGCAGGAAAAGCTGCGACCAGCCGGCCAGCCCGACATCGTTCCTGGTGAAAACTCAGAAGATGACAGTGAGACAGGGTTCAGCTTTGTGGCAACTTTTGAAGTGTATCCAGACTTCGATCCTGTTTTTAACGACAGCATTAAGGTTACTAGGCCTCTGGTGTCGATCGAACAGTCCGATATCGATGAGATGCTCGAGAACCTTCGAAAGCAACGTACTGAATTCACGGCGGTAGATCGCGAAGCGCAGAATGAAGATCAAATTGTCATCGATTTTTTAGGTCGAATTGATGGTGAAGAGTTTGATGGTGGCAAGGCTGAGAAAGCACCGTTAGTACTGGGCAGTAATTCCATGATCCCCGGGTTCGAATCACAGCTGTTAGGCATGAAAGCCGGTGATGAGAAAACTATCAAGGTAACCTTTCCTGAGGAATATCAGGCTGAGCATCTAGCGGGTAAAGAAACCGAATTTGAGATTACAGTCCATGAAGTTAAGGAATCAACCCTTCCTGAGCTAACTGAAGACCTTATTCGTACATTTGGTATTGAAGATGGAACTGTAGAGAGCTTGCGGGCAGATATTCGTAAGAATATGGAACGAGAGCTGAAAACGAGGATCGAAAATCAAGTTAAGACTCAGGTAATGGACGGTTTGGTCGAATTAAACCCTATACAAGTACCTAGTTCGCTGGTTACTGAAGAAATTCAGCGTCAGCGGGAACAACTTATGCAACAAATGCCTGCAGAATCAGACTCATCTATGTTGGCTGACGAGTTGTTCACAGAACAGGCGACTCGTCGGGTGAAGCTTGGTCTGGTCGTTGCAGAAATTATTCAGCGCAAAGAAATTAAAGCAGACGCGGCGGCTGTTAGGGCACAAGTGGAGCAAATGGCTTCCTCTTATCAGGATCCGCAGCAAGTCATCGACTATTATTACGGTAACCCGGAAATGTTAAAAAACATTGAGGGGTTGGTTCTTGAAGACGCTGTCACTACATCTGTACTAGATGCGGCTACAGTCAACGACGAGCCGACTACATTTAAAGACATCATGAACCCGTCGGAGCCTACTGCTCCGGCAGAGAGCGAGAACAGCTAATAATGAATTCAGGTCCTACTTGGGGTTTTACCGGCTCATTGCCAGGTACATGCGGCATTGCAGCACCCAGCGCTAATGCACCTTCTGCGGCTGGTGGGTTGGTTCCCATGGTTGTGGAGCAGTCGTCTCGCGGCGAGCGCTCCTATGATATTTATTCGCGTCTTCTGAAAGAGCGAGTGATTTTCTTGGTGGGTCAGGTAGAGGACTACATGGCCAACCTGATCGTGGCGCAGTTACTGTTCCTAGAATCAGATAACCCAGATAAGGACATTTCGTTATATATAAACTCGCCAGGTGGTTCAGTGACAGCTGGAATGGCAATTTACGACACGATGCAGTTCATCAAACCGAATGTCAGTACTTTATGTATTGGTCAGGCGGCGAGCATGGGCGCCTTCTTACTTAACGCTGGTGAGCCTAGCAAAAGATTTATCTTACCTAACTCACGTGTCATGATTCATCAACCTTCGGCCGGTTTTCAGGGACAGGCCACGGATATTGGTATTCATGCTCAGGAAATTCTGTCGATAAAAGAACGAATGAACAAACTGATGGCTCTACACAGCGGTCAGACTGTCGAGAAAGTAAAAGAAGATACAGAGCGCGACAATTTTCTGACGGCAGAGGACGCTGTTGAATATGGGATTGTTGACCGAATCGTTCAAACGCGGAACGAGGAAGTTGATGTAGCAAGTAGCGGCGACAAGCCGGACTCTGAAGATTAGTAGAAGTTACTGTTGGATTTAGTAGACTCCGAATATAGTTTCGGTTTGGACTGTGATCCGCGCAGCAACCCTGATTCAAGCTCGATTTTCGAGCTTGAATCTTCTCGGGAAACACGGCAAAGTGTTGCAAAGCCAGAGGTTTGTGAAGAATGAGTGACCAGGAAGACAAAAAAGACGATGGCAAGTTGCTGTACTGTTCTTTTTGTGGGAAAAGCCAGCATGAAGTGCGTAAGCTTATAGCGGGCCCTTCGGTCTTTATCTGCGATGAATGCGTTGACCTGTGTAATGACATCATTACAGAGGAAATGCAGGAGCAGTCGACTGATGAAGAGAGCTCACTACCTAAGCCGCATGAGATAAATGAACTGTTAGACCAGTATGTTATCGGTCAGGCAAAAGCTAAACGAATACTTGCCGTCGCTGTTTACAACCATTACAAACGGTTGGAATACAAAGACAAGAAAGGTGATGTTGAACTTGCGAAGAGTAATATTTTGCTTATCGGACCAACAGGTTCTGGTAAAACGTTACTCGCAGAAACACTTGCACGCACATTGAATGTTCCCTTCACCATTGCAGATGCTACTACGCTTACTGAGGCTGGATACGTTGGAGAAGACGTAGAAAACATCATTCAGAAGCTTTTACAAAAATGCGACTACGATGTAGAGAAAGCTCAGACAGGTATCGTTTATATCGATGAAATTGACAAGATTTCACGCAAGTCTGATAACCCCTCCATCACCCGCGACGTTTCAGGTGAGGGGGTTCAGCAAGCTCTGTTGAAACTGATAGAAGGAACAATCGCCTCAGTGCCTCCACAGGGCGGGCGGAAACATCCGCAGCAGGAATTCTTGCAAGTAGATACCTCCAACATTCTGTTTATCTGTGGTGGTGCTTTTGCTGGTCTGGAAAAAATAATTCAAAATCGAAGTGACAAGGGTGGAATTGGTTTCGGTGCTGAAGTCAAATCTAAAAACGATGCTACTAACATTGGCAAAATGTTGATGGACTGCGAAGCTCAAGATCTCATTAGCTTTGGGTTAATTCCAGAATTTGTAGGTCGTTTGCCAGTTGTCGCCACTTTGGAAGAATTGGATGAAGAGGCGCTAGTAAGGATTTTAATTGAGCCTAAAAACGCGATTACCAAGCAGTATCAAAAGCTATTGGCTATGGAAGATGTTGAAGTTGAATTCCGTAAAGATGCCTTAGAAGCGGTTGCGAAAAATTCTCTAGCGCGAAAGACCGGTGCTCGTGGATTGCGCACCATACTGGAAAACGTTCTTCTCGACACCATGTACGAATTACCCAGAATCGAGAACGTCAAAAAAGTCATTCTTGACGGTGCAGTA
This sequence comes from Granulosicoccus sp., assembly GCA_047634635.1. GTDB lineage: Bacteria > Pseudomonadota > Gammaproteobacteria > Granulosicoccales > Granulosicoccaceae > Granulosicoccus. The sequence goes on from JBLIIE010000155.1 coordinate 10,135, forward strand.
GTTCGAGGTGAGGCCAAACCTTACTTGATCTTGGAAGGAGAAGAAAAAGTAATGGAGGCTGAGTTGTACAAGCGAGCAGCGTCTGACGAATAGTTCAAGGGTTTCGTAATTGAGGCTTGTTCGAAAAGATCAGATCAGAATGCCTGGTCTCAAGAAAGCCGGCTATAACGCCGGCTTTTTTGTGCGTGATAAACAGAATGGCTGCATCTGACTAGTGGTTTGCTCGTATAGAGGAAAACGCACTGAAAAATTATCAGGTTTCCTTAAGGTTATAAGCTTGAAATTTTTCTAGTGAGTCTCACCTTGTCATGTATGCTCAATAAACTGATGTCGACCCAATATGGAGAATTCATCTCAGTGACCGATAGCGAACAACCCAAAGACACTGCCATTATCGAGAATAGACTACCTGTGTTGCCTTTGCGCGACGTGGTTGTTTACCCTCACATGGTTATCCCCCTTTTCGTAGGGCGTGAAAAATCGATCGATGCATTAGATGCCGCGATGTCTACGGACAAGCGAATCATGCTGGCTGCGCAAACCAGTGCATCAGTCGACGATCCTACAGATAATGATATTCATCGAGTTGGCACTATTGCCACGATATTGCAGTTGTTGAAATTACCGGACGGCACTATCAAGGTGCTAGTGGAAGGTGCACAGCGTGCAGTGATAGATTCCGTTGAAACAGTCGAAGCTGGCTATTTTGTTGCTGATTTCAGCTTTCCAGAACCCGCGCAGAAAGAAGAAGAAATCGATACCGATGGAAAGGAGCTAGATGTTCTGGTTCGCTCGGTGACGAACATGTTTGACCAGTACGTAAAGATGAACAAAAAAGTTCCTCCTGAAATTCTTAGTTCCTTGACAGGAATTGATGACGCGGATCGCCTTGGAGACATGATTGCTGCGCAGATGTCTTTACGGGTTGAAGAAAAGCAAAAAATTCTGGAACTGTTCGAACCTGCCAAAAGATTGGAACACCTGCTCAATCTCATGGAGTCTGAGCTGGACATGCTGCAAGTCGAGAAACGCATACGTGGTCGCGTAAAGCAGCAGATGGAGAAGAGTCAACGTGAGTACTATTTGAATGAGCAAATGAAAGCTATTCAAAAAGAATTGGGCGAGATGGACGACGTGCCTAATGAGAACGACGAACTCACTCGAAAAATATCCAAAGGTGGTTTGTCTAAAGAGGCGAGAAAAAAGGCGACTGCTGAGTTGAACAAACTCAAAATGATGTCACCGATGTCGGCTGAAGCGACGGTTGTCCGTAACTACATAGACACACTTGTCAGCCTGCCTTGGAAAAGAAAATCCAAGTTAAAAAAGACACTGCAACAAGCAGAAGAAACATTAGATAACGATCATTACGGTTTGGAGAAAGTAAAGGAACGCATTCTCGAGTATCTTGCAGTTCAAAAGAGGGTGGGGCACGCCAAGGGGCCCATTCTTTGTCTTGTAGGTCCTCCAGGTGTTGGTAAAACATCGTTGGGTAAATCGATTGCACGTGCAACAGGACGAAAATTTAGTCGCATGGCCTTGGGTGGCGTTCGGGACGAAGCAGAGATTCGTGGCCATCGTA